>JAGUWT010000239.1 GCA_020062205.1 Thermodesulfovibrionales bacterium | reverse complement strand
CAATCGATATCTTTCGTTTTTCTTTCATATTATTAATTTCCCAAATTGTAACGGTTGTGTTTAATTTTACCATCCACCTTCTGCCATGACTCTCCGCATGTATGGCCGGTCCATTGGCCGCAAGGCCGGCATTTTGCATCAGGATAATCTTTTCTTATGCGCTGGAGTGAATTTGAATCCCAAGCCTCTGCGATACTCATCTTGTTGACGCTTACTTCTCTCTCTGTTTCCCAAATATGATTACATCTGGAAATTCTCCCATCATACGCAATTACCAAAGTATTCTGCAACTTTGGGCAGAAAACTCTATTTATGTTAGCCTGCTTAGCGAAACTTCCAAAAACACCATTCTTGCTATGTTCCGCGTATATTCTTACGCTGTCAAAACCTTGCAAATCAGGAGAATTAATCATAGATAAACGTATTTCTTCAACTGCCTCTTCCCCTTCAACAAATGAGGCCTGAATAATAGGAGCTTTGCCCCTTCTAGAACTTAAGAATTCCTTTGCGTTGTTATATCCTGATATTGTATGTATGCTGAAGGTAATAAATTCGCACCTAGCCAAAAGTTGAGAGCTTCCATCATTAATAAGGGTTCCATTTGTAGACATATGAATACGCAAAGGTTTATCTAAAGCCAGTTCCAGGAAATTAATAAAATCCGGATGAAGAAGCGATTCCCCTCTCCAAAATGGAATTATGACGGAATCCGGCGAATATTCAAATATCTCGTTTATCAATTTTGTCCACAAAGCCTTATGCATATATCCGCTTTTTTCATCAATATATTTGCGGGGACACATTAGACAGCTTAAATTGCATTCGCAAGTAAGCTCAATAACAATCCTCTTTGGGTAACTTTGTATATTCATTTTTTCTCTTTAATAACCACAAGGCTTCCTTTAATAATTTTATATTTATTTCCACAGGATTTACAAATAGCATTATTCTTTTTGATATTCTTAAGACTAACTCCGCACCTACACACCCATCCTAACTGCTTAGCCGGCACCCCGATTACTACAGCATACGCTGGCACATCTTTTTTAACGACGGCGCCAGCTCCCACCAATGAATAAGAGCCAATCGTAGTGCCGCATATAATAGTCGCGTTTGCGCCTATAGTTGCGCCTTTCTTCACTATGGTTGGCCTAAACTCATTTTTGCGTTCTATAGAAGCGCGGGGATTATACACATTGGTAAAAACACATGATGGACCGCAAAAAACTTCATCCTCAAGCGTTACTCCTTTATACACAGAAACATTATTTTGGATCTTGCATCTGTTCCCAATAATGACATTCGGTCCTATTGATACATTTTGACCTATAATACAATTTTTTCCTATCTTTGAGTTTTTCAATATATGAGAGAAATGCCAAATTTTTGTACCTTCATCTATCATAACGCTCTCATCTACATAACAACTTTCGTGAATATACGCACCCTTTGTCATGGCGGATGCCGACACTCTTGTGGCAGACCTTGAAAGATCTTTTTCTGCGGCCTCTATGATTTTCAATACCTTCACCCCCTCTGATGCATCTGTTTTAGGTCTCTTCCTTTTTTGAACGCACTCTACAAAGTGTTCAAGCTCCAGACGCAAGGGTTCGCCGCTTGCCACTGGAATTACTTCATAATTAGCTCTGAGAGCGAACGGGTTACAACCCTTTTTCCATTCAATTTTATGTGGGTAAAAAAACAATTTCTCCTTGCTGATATCGTCAAATACGGCCATTGCTTTTGATCCCACAATAATAAGTTTTTGATCTTTATATGGATGAAGCCAGCTCACAAATATATGGCCTTTTGTCCCGGTCTTAAATTCCAAACTGGTAACCGTCGTATCATATACTCCATTGCCTAACGAATCATTGCCAAAAGCCGACACATTGATAGGCTCTTCCCCTAAAAGCATAAGGATAGCCGAAATATCATGAGGTGCAAAGCTCCATAGGATATTTTCCTCAGTCCTTAATTTACCAATGTTGAGTCTGTTGGAATAAATATATTGAATCTTTCCTAATTTACCCGATTTTATCAACTCTTTTAACCTTATGACAGCGGGATGATATTGTAATATGTGCCCAACCATTAAAATTTTTTTCTTTTTAACCGCAAGGTCCATAAGCTGGCTGCCTTCTTCGCTTGTCAGCGCAAGCGGTTTCTCGACAAAAACATCTTTACCTGCAAGCAATGATTTTTTGGTTATATCACAATGAGTAATCGCGGGTGTCGCGATAGAGACTGCCTTTACTGCCGGGTCCGATAGAACATCCTCTACAGATACCGTGTAACTAATATCGTCAAATCCTCTTTTATATTCTTCTATAACCCTGGGATTAAAATCACATGCCGTTCGTATTATGCCCATCTCATAAAAATTGCGGAATATATTTTTTCCCCAATACCCTAGACCTATAACCCCTATAAATTTCTTTTCAAATCTCACCTTCTGCTCCTCGTTTTTCTTTAATATTTTATTCTTGATTACGCTTAAGTATATTTTTGATAAAGCAAAAACCCCTGCCTAAGGGGCTTTGCCCCTTTGTCCTGGTAGACCACGTATTAAAATCCGTACTATTTATCTCTTTCAAAAAAGTATCCGTCTCAAAATTAGGTAAATTCGATATGAACGGTGCTAAAAGTTTTTTATCAAGCAAGATATCATCCACCGAGGCGATAGCGCCGTTTTTGGTTGAATATACACCTCCGAAAGCTGATAAAGGGCGCCACCTTCCGTTTATCTTTACAAATGATATATAGTAAATATTGCCGAAATGGTTTTTAAATATCTTAAAAAATGCTTCCATCCCCGCATAGGTACACAGTATTGTAAAAATATCCTCAAATTGGTCATGCACTCCATAACCCCTTATTAAAATATTAAGTGGATGATCGTCAATAATGGGCAGCTCTTTCGGGTTTTT
>JAGUWT010000119.1 GCA_020062205.1 Thermodesulfovibrionales bacterium | reverse complement strand
TAAGGAGGAGAAATGAAAAAGATAGTTTTTGGGTTGGTTATTCTTTTTATTATTCCAGCTATTGCATTTGCGGCTGATTCAGTGAAAATAGGATATATTGATTTCCAGAAGGTATTGAATGAATCAGAGGCAGGCAAGAAGGCGAAATCTGACCTCGAAGTATTAATAAAATCGAAGCAGACAGTCATTGATGAAAAGGGCAGGGCGATAGAAAAGATGAGAGGTGATATAGAGAAACAGGTATCGGTACTTTCTGCAGAGGCAAAGAAGGGCAAGGAAGAGGAACATGAAAAACTGCTCAGGGAATATCAGCGCCTTGTTCAAGATTCACAGGCTGAGGTAAAGAAAAAAGAATTTGATCTCACTGATGAGATTATAAAAGAGATTCGTGAGATGGTAGAGAAGATTGGCCAGGAAGAGGGATATTCCCTCATCGTTGAAAAAGGCATGGTTCTCTTTTCAAATAAAGACTTTGACATAACAGATGCGGTCATAAAAAAATATAACGAGTTAAAGGCAAAACCGAAAAAGTAGTGAACCCCGCACCACGAATAAATCCCGCGCCTTTCAGTGGGGTATTCGACCCCGCCGAAAGGATTTATTTGAGAACCCTTCACCCCCACAGCTTGCTGCGGGGTATTCGGGAAAGGCGCGGGATAAAGGCATGGACATTACAGATAAAGTCATGAAAAGAGGTGGTGCGGGGTGAAACTCAGAGAAATTGCTGCCCTGCTGAACGGGGAAATCATTGGAAATCCTGATATTGAAATTACCGGAGTATCAGGTATCAAGGAGGCAGAAGAGGGAGATATTACCTTTGTCTCATCAGCAAAATATATTAAAGACCTTTCAGGATCAAGGGCATCATGTGTCATTGTAAAAGAACCAATAGCCGATATAGGAATAGCACAACTGAGAGTATTAAACCCCTACCTTGTTTTTGCAAAACTGCTAAAACATTTTTATGTAAAACCGAAAGCACCCATAGGAATAAGTAAAGATGCAATTGTATCTGATAAAACAGAGATAGGTACGGATGTCTCTATCTTTCCCTTTGCCTTTCTATCAGATGGTGTTTCTATTGGCGACAGGACTGTTATTTATCCATATGTCTTTGTTGGAGAAAATACCACCATAGGAGAACAATGCATTATCTATCCCAATGTTACTGTAAGGGAGAATGTAAAGATCGGCAATCGGGTTATTATCCATTCTGGTTCAGTCATAGGCTCGGATGGTTTTGGTTATGTGTTTGGAGAAGGCAGACACTATAAGATTCCTCAGGTTGGGGGAGTTATCATTGAGGATGATGTCGAGATAGGTTCCAATGTCTCTGTTGACAGAGCAACACTTGGGAATACGGTTATCGGTAAGGGGACAAAAATAGATAACCTTGTCCAGATAGGCCATAATGTCAGAATTGGTGAGAACTCAATAATCATTGCGCAGGTTGGAATTGGAGGCAGTACTGAGATAGGTGATTTTGTTACCCTGGCAGGACAGGTCGGGGTTTCAGATCATACCAGGATAGAGTCCGGGACCATGATTGGTGCCCAATCAGGAGTTATGGGACATATTACGAAAGGGGCTTATTCTGGTTCACCTGCTCTCTCTCACCGCGATTGGTTAAAGGCGCAGGCAATCTTTGCAAAACTGCCAGAGCTCAATAAAAAGATAAGAGAACTTGAAGAAAGAATAAAGGAGATCGAAAGGAGGAATTCTGAATGATAGACATCAAAGAGATACAAAGACTCTTGCCGCACAGATATCCCTTTCTTTTAGTAGACCGGATTATTGAGATAGAACCTGGAGTAAAGGCTGTCGGAATAAAAAATGTGACTATCAATGAAGGGTTTTTCCAGGGTCATTTCCCTGGTTCCCCTATCATGCCGGGGGTTTTGACCATAGAGGCGATGGCACAGGTTGCCGGCATACTGGCATTCCGTTCAGGAGCGACTGTGGGTCAACCTGTTTATTTTGTGAGTATAGAGAAGGCAAAGTTCAGAAGACTTATTGTTCCCGGAGACCAGATTCGGTTAGAGGTCAAGATCATACAGCAAAGAGGAAATATCTGGAGGTTTTCAGGAAATGCAATGGTTGGAGAAAAGGTAGCTTCAGAAGCTGAATTTACTGCGATGGTCGCAGACATGGAGATATAACAGTATGGAAAAGGAAATACATGCTACAGCGATTATACATCCTGAGGTAACAATTGAAGAGGGAGTTTTTATTGGTCCTTTTTGCATTGTTGGAAAGGATGTCCACATTAAAAAGGGTACAAGACTTCTTTCAAATGTCATTATTGAAGATAACACAGAGATAGGTGAAAACTGTGTAGTATACCCCTTCACCACGATTGGATTACCACCCCAGGATCTGAAATACAAGGGGGAAAAAACAGGAGTTCACATAGGCAGCAATAATATCATACGGGAATATATAACAATACACAGGGCATCTGTCGGAGGAGATGGTGTAACGACAATCGGAGACAACAATTTTCTCATGGCATATGTCCATATAGCCCACGACTGTAAGATCGGTAGCCAGATTATCATGGCAAATGCTGCAACCCTTGGTGGACATGTTGCTGTGGAAAATTGCGCTGTGATAGGTGGCCTGACAGCAGTACATCAGTTTACAAGGATTGGTGCCTATGCAATGGTTGGCGGCTTTACTGGAGTGGCACAGGATATTCCACCGTATATGATGGCATCAGGAGCAAGGGCAAAACTCTTTGGCCTGAATACCATCGGACTTAAACGCCATGGATTTACTGATTCAACAATCAATGAACTTAAGAAGGCATATAAGATACTTTTCAGAGGGAAGAGGACAATGAAGGATGCCATAAAAAAAGTGCAGGAAAACCTTCCATACACTGATGAAATAAAGCACCTTGTTGAGTTTATACAGAAAAATAAAAGAGGGATATGCAGATAAAAAAATCAATGAGCAATTATCAATG
>JAGUWT010000218.1 GCA_020062205.1 Thermodesulfovibrionales bacterium | reverse complement strand
TGTCTGCCTCTATAACAGCATCAAGTTCTGTATCAGGCATTACCTTATGATGGTCCATAGTTTTTTTGATTATGACAGGTATGTCAGTGAATCTGATCATGCCTCTGAGAAATGCATTAACTGCGACCTCATTTGCTGCATTCAGTACAGAAGGCATCGTGCCTCCTGTCTTTATAGCCATATATGCATATGAGAGACACGGGAAGTGCCTGTTGTTTGGTTGTTTAAAGGTAAGAGATTCTATACTGTCGAGATTCAGTTCTTGCAGTACATCCTCAAGCCTTTCAGGGTAAGAAAGTGCATAGGCTATCGGGCCTCTCATATCAGGGATTGAAAGCTGGGCAATACAGCCCCCGTCGTTAAACTCTACCATAGAATGGATAATGCTCTGCGGATGGATAAGCACATCTATCCTTTCTGGCGGGATACCGAATAGATGATGTGCTTCAATTACCTCAAGCCCTTTATTCATGAGCGTTGCACAGTCTATCGTTATCTTCTTCCCCATATTCCAGTTCGGATGTTTAAGCGCATCTTCTGGTTTTATATCAGCCAACTCGTCTATATCCCTGTCAGCAAAAGGTCCGCCTGAGGCGGTAAGGATAATTCTCCTCACATCAGATTTTTTATATCCCTCAATGCACTGGAATACTGCACTGTGTTCACTATCAACAGGGAGGATTCTTACTCCATATCTTTTTGATTCTTCGGTTACAATCCTTCCTGCCATCACAAGGGTCTCTTTGTTCGCAAGTCCAATTGTCTTTTTAGAGCGTATGGCCGACAGTGTTGGAATCAGTCCTGCTGCACCGACAATCGCAGATAGGACAAAGTCTGAGTTGTCATATGTGGCAACCTGTGCCACACCATCATTGCCTGATAATATCTGTAAAGACGACCATCCTATTCTCTGCTGCAGCTCTCTGGCAGATTCCTCGTCAGCAACAGCAACAACTTCCGGAGAAAATAAGCTTATCTGCTCTTCAAGCAAATCGATGTTACTTCCTGCTGTCAGCGCAACAACCCTGAAACGTTCTTTGTATTTCGAGAGGATATCGAGTGCATTTCTTCCTATAGAACCTGTAGAGCCAAGAATGGTTATGCGTTTCATTTTATCCCGATGACTATTAATATTGCGTAAAGCACGGGGCCAGCAAATAAGACCCCGTCAACTTTATCTAACATACCCCCGTGTCCTGGAACGATAATGCCTGAATCCTTTACGCCTGCGTCACGTTTAAACATGGATTCCACAAGATCCCCAATTACAGATGCTGTTCCTGTCGTTATACCGATTAAAAATGCAGAGGTAACTGAAAGCTCTGTTATCAGGGCTATTTTAAAGAGCAATACACCGGTTGCCCCTCCGATAAGGGAACCAAATGCACCTGCCACGGTTTTGTTCGGGCTTACCTCTGCATAGAGTTTTTTCTTGCCTATTAATGTCCCGATATAGTAGGCCAGAGAGTCTGATGCCCATACCGAGACATAGAGAAGTACTATCCACTCAGGTCCGAACTCCCGGATCTGTATCTGGAATGTAGCGAGACCTGCAATGTAGAACACTCCTATAACAGGAGGAGCTATGTCAGAAAGCGATGAAACAGGATTTCTCTTGGAGAGAAGCCTTATACCCATTATTGCCATGACAGAAAGCGGGATAAGGTCTTTGAGAAGATCCTTTGAGACATATGATACACACAGTATCGAGACTCCAAAGAAAAGACCAGCATATCGTAAAATCCCTGTTACACGGTACATGGCATAAAATTCCAACATGGCGATGATGGATCCGCATGTCAGCAAAAGGAAAAAATACCCCTGAGGCAGGTACATGATATAGAGATAGATAACAGGCAGAAGAATAAGAGCAACAATCAATCTCTTAAGGTGCATTTGCCCCTGCTGAGATGGCACCAAACCTTCGATCTCTCCGTTGATAATCCTGTATGGCAAGCATGAATTCATCCTTTGTGAAATCAGGCCAGAGCGTCTCTGTAAAATAGAGTTCTGAATACGCACCCTGCCAGATCATGAAATTACTGAGGCGCATTTCTCCACTGGTCCGTATGATCAGATCTGGCACAAGGCAACCAGCGGTATCAAGGTATGAGCTGAAAGATTCTTCGGTAAGTTCTTCAGGTTTGATGCCCGCATTGATCACCTTCTTCACTGCCCTGACGATCTCATTACGGCCACTATAACTTAATGCAGCAATCAGGGTCATTCCCTTATTTGAGGCAGTCATTTCCTCTGCCTCTCTTATAAAATCCTGTATATCTTCAGGTAATCTCCATCTCTCTCCAATTGTCTTGAAGACAATACCTTTCTCCATAAATTCACTGAGTTGTTTTTTTAAATAGAATTCGAGAAGCTTCATCAGTGTTACGACCTCTAATGAAGGTCTCTGCCAGTTTTCTATTGAAAAAGCATACAGAGTTAAGACCTTTATGCCAAGTTCTGAAGCAGTCCTTGTTATCTCTTTTACGCGCTCTGCTCCCCTCCTGTGACCTTCAATCCTCGGAAGGCCGCGTAATTCAGCCCATCTTCCATTCCCATCCATAATAATACCTATGTGTTTTGGTATCCGGCCGGTTGATAGCAATTCTTGCCTCCCTATTTCCCTTTCAATAGATATAGATAGAGAACAGTTCTCGTAGGACTTTCACCCTTGAAAATGTTTTCAGGTTTGAAGCCAAAAAAGGGACTCACTAAGACAATAATTTTATCATCTGTAACGACAAAATCAAGTGCTGACCCCTTTATGTTGTCTATGAGAACTCCTTCCTCCATTGAAAGTCCATTCCACCATATGTTCTTGATCTGAGAACCTTTGGTACCCAGCCCCCTTGCCATCTCTACAAAGGGAACCCTTTGAACGAACAGGACCTCACCATTTCTCAGCAATAACCTGTCTTTGATTGCCCATTCATCTCCTTCAATCATTGTCAATGAAGTTGACTTTGAATATCTTGTGAGGAAACCTCCTGTACTGGTCTTGCTCCTCCATATTCTGACATCTTTGTCATCATACAGATTGAGGAATCCCTTCTCATCATATGCAAGGATGAGCCTCCCCCGAGGGTCGTCAATATACATGAAATCATATATGTTAACGCCCTTTGGAAGTTTTACTGTATCACCCCTTTTATATGCACCTTCCCATACGAGGCTGAGAACATCACCCAAAAAGCCTTCACTGCTCGAATATGCCTGGGCTATCAATCCGTTTTCTAATTTCCGCAGAAAAAGATTGTCTTTATAAAGGAGAATAAAATCTGTTCCGCATAGCTCATAGATATAAGAGACGACATCGTCTTCCTTCATTGATGTAATGATTATCTCATCCTTACCGTTTTTGTTTAGATCAATCACGTCAAGCCAGATATGGTTGTCACGGGCAGAGCCTTTTATCTCTGTACCGCCAAAGGCAGGCTGCAGATCTACCCCGGGGGTATAAACCCTGATATTTTTCCCCGTGCTGATCACCATTTCTTTTTTCATGTCACCATCGATGTCACCCACTGTGATAAACCGTGCATTGAATGGCAGGTCGAGCTGGAGCAATGCCTCTCCCTCACGGCGGGAGAATAATTCCTTGCCTGATTGTAAGTCTTTTGTAAAGGCACCCGCTATCCTGGTATCCATCTCAG
>JAGUWT010000153.1 GCA_020062205.1 Thermodesulfovibrionales bacterium | reverse complement strand
CAAGGGGATCAAGTGATGAACCTTCGTAGCTTATCAGGGCGGTGAACCTCGACAGATCGGAGTTTTTTATCTGTAATACTCCGCCAAACCTTGATGAGACAGGAATTCCTGCCTTAAGGAATATCCCGTTTATTGTCACGCTGCATACAGTCCCAAATCCTATCTGTCCCTTTGGGACAAGGATATCCCCAATCTTTTCACCGCCACTACGCATAACAACCTTATCACACATGACATATGGAGAAGAAAATACAGGTTTCATTATCCGCAGTGCCTCTTTCAGTTTTTCCTCAGGGAAATAGGAGACATTTAGAATGATGTCACCCTCGTTTTTTTCAAGGTCAAGGTTTGTAAGATAAGAGAACGTCTCAATTTTGCTGATTACAAAACCAACCTTTTCGGACACAAGTGCTTGAGAAAGTTCATCCCTGCCTTTCTGTGTAATCATTCTCCCTTCCTTTCCGAATACTTTCGTAAAGCCTCTCTCATCGAGGATTCTGAGATGGTACCGCACAGTCCTTTCAGTAAGCTCAATACCGTGCAATTTCAATTGCTTTGATATTTCTCTTGATCCGAGGATGGTTTCCGGTTGTTTGTCAAGGACTTTTAAGATTGCAAGCATTGTATTCATATAAGTGCCTTTAATATAAGTGCCTTTATTATTTCTTCTTCAATGTTTTCATCTTTTCAATTCTTATAGCACACATTTTCATCTCTGGTGTTTTTGATTCTTCGTCAAGAACAGGATTCAGAAGCTTATTGACCTTTTCTCCCTCAAGGTTCATGACCACCAGACCAGCAGGTGTTGTACCTCTTAACCGTGCCCCGCTCTCTATTGCCCCATGACGTGAAATGACCCTGATCGGTTCTCCGTCTTCGATTTCAAAGTCTGCTGCATCTTTTGGATTTATATATATAAAATCTTTCATCCTTAACCCTTTCAGTCCCTCCACCTTTTCCGACATTACACCATCTCCTGAAAAATCCCTTTCTGTAGTTAAGATCAGAGGATAATCAATATCGGTTGCCTCTTCCGGAGGCCTGTATTTGAGTGGGAAAAAGCTGAACCTTCTTTTTACTTCAGGAACATCCTTAATGGCCTCTAATAGCTTGGATAAGATATCTTCAGTATTTTCAAATTCAAAGCCTTCGCTTTTCAATCTTTTTGCCAGTTCACACAGTATTTCCCAGTCAGGACGTGAATCCCCGATGGCCTTCAGTGCTTTCTGGATTCTCTGAACCCTCCCCTCTGTATTGATGAAAGTCCCTGTTTTTTCAGCAAAGCTTGCTGCCGGGAGAATCACATGGGCATATTTTGCTGTTTCATTGAGGAACATATCCTGGGATACAACAAATTTTGCTTTCTTCAAGGCTGCGTGTACTTTTTTAAACGGAGCGATATTTGATGCCAGGTTGGATCCTATTATATAGAGGGCTTTGATTTTCCCTTCAAGTGTAGCATCCAATATTTCGGTAAGTGTAAGACCCGGCTCAGGGTTCAATTCCCTTCCCCATAAGGATCGGAATTTCACTTGAGCGTCCTTTGAATCAACCGGTTGATAACCTGGAAAGTAATTCGGCAGACATCCCATATCACAGGCACCTAAAGCATTATTCTGTCCTAAGAGGGGATTGAGAGCACGGGAATACTTGATATTTGCAGTAAGGATTGAAAGATTTGCGAGTGCATACACATTGTCTGTCCCGTGAGCGGATTGAGTAATCCCTGTGCCCCAGAAGATTGCACCCGGCTTGTTGCCTGCATAAATCCGTGCAGACTCTTCGATCAGGTCACGGGAGATGCCAGTAATCCTTTCAACCCTTCCCAGTGGAAAATCATCGAGAGACTCCCTGAATTCTTCAAAATTATTACAATACATTTCCACAAAAGCATCATCATATAATGCTCCCTCCACTATCACATTACACATGCCCATGAGTAAAGCAAGGTCTGTGCCTGGATATGGCTGCAACCATATATCAGCAATACGGCAGAGTTCATTTTCATGCGGGCTTATAACAAGAAGTCTGGCACCGCTCTCTACGGCTTTCTTGATCTTTAGACCCAGGACAGGATAGGACAGGGTGATATTTGCGCCTGTAACGAGAATACAGGCAGCTTGTTCAATCTGTTCCAAATTCTGCCGCAACAGGTCAGAAGAAATTTCACTATCTTCTGCAGGAGAATCACATCCAACCCAGATTCCAATATCACGCAGTGGAGCTATCATGGGACTATAGCAGAGTCTTACTGAAGTATCAATATTATTGCTGCCCATGACAACTCGCGCAAATTTTTGTGCAATATAATTTTCTTCATTCGTACATTTTGTCGAAGCAATCACGGCAATCTCATCTCCCTTATATTTCTTCAGCTTCCTGGCAACGAATGTCAGTGCCTCATCCCAGGAAACTTCAACAAATCCCCCCTGCCCCCCTTTACTAAAGGGGGGTGAGGGGGGATTACCTTTACCTCTGCCTTGCCTTATCAGAGGCGTTTTTAACCTGTCAGTTGAGTGAACAAAACCCATTCCAAAACGTCCTTTTACACAGAGATTGCCGTTATTCACCGCATTCTCACTATCCCCGCGCACAGAGACAATTTCATTATCTTTAATTCCGAGGTATATCCCACATCCAACACCACAATAAGGACAGATTGACTTAAACTCTCGTTCAGGTCTTCCTATATTTCTCACGACAAGTGCACCGACAGGGCAGCGTATCACGCATTCTCCGCAAGACACACATTTCGATTGGGTTATCGGTTTATCACCGAAAGCGGCTATTCTGGTATTATTGCCTCTTCCCGCAAAATCGATGGCGCTGACCCTCGCAATTTCCTGACACGTCCTTACACATATCCCGCAAAGTACGCATTTGTTGTGATCCCTGATAAAGAATGGATTTGATTCATCAAATGGTAATTCTACTTCCGGTAATCTCAGGGTCTGCTGAATCCTCTTTTTGTCTATCTTCATATATGCCATGATTCTCTGCAATCCGCACTGTCCCTTTTTCGCACAATTTTTACAATCCATGTGGTGATTTGCAATTATCATTTCAACAACTGGACGTCTCACCTTATCGATTTCAGGACTACTTGTCTTGATAATCATCCCGTCTTTGACAGGGGTTCGGCAGGATGTTACAAGCTGACCATTTTCCAGTTCAACAAGACAGACACGGCAGCTTCCAGCAGGTTTCAAATCAGGATGGTAGCAGAGATGGGGTATATATATCTTATTCGCCAATGCAACTTCTAAGATGGTAGCGCCTTTCTGAGCTAAAATATCCTGATCGTCAATTCGTATAGAAATTTTTTCCATTATTCATTCTCCTCCTGCATCATACAAACGCCGGCCGGACATCGTTTTTCATGTATGTGTGCTTCATACTCATCCCTGAAATAACGAAGCGTAGTAAGCACGGGATTGGGAGCGGTTTTGCCAAGACCGCATATGGAACTCCGTTTTATTGACTCACTTAATTCAACGAGAAGGTCAATATCACCATGCCTTCCCTTTCCTTTAGTGATATCATCAAGGATTTCAAACATCTGTCTTGTCCCGAGTCTGCACGGAATGCACTGACCGCATGACTCCCTCTGGGTGAAGTCAAGGAAATAGCGGGCTACATCAACCATGCAGGTATCCTCATCCATCACCACCAGACCTCCTGAACCCATAATCGAGCCGGCTTTTGTCAGCGAATCGAAATCTACAGGTATGTCAATCATATCTGCAGGAAGACAACCGCCGGATGGCCCCCCTGTCTGCACTGCCTTAAAAGCCTTGCCTCCGGGCACACCTCCACCGATATCAAAGATTATTTTCCTGAGTGTAGCCCCCATGGGTACTTCTATCAGCCCGCAGTTTGTTACCTTGCCTGTGAGGGAAAATACTGCAGTTCCCTTACTTTTTTCAGTACCTCTCTGAGCAAACCATTCTGAACCATTGGATATTATTAAAGGAATATTGGCAAAGGTCTTTACATTATTGAGGAGTGTCGGCTTGTTCCATAACCCTTCTTCTGTAGTCCGGGGCCGTGGCATAACTTTGGGCATTCCCCTCTTCCCCTCGATTGACCGTACTAAAGCAGTGGATTCACCGCATACAAAAGCGCCTGCACCCTGAAAGATCTCTAAATCAAAACTGAAATCGCTATCAAGGATATGATTACCCAATAATCCCTCCTGCCTTGCCTGCTCAATAGCAATCTTCAAGCGATTGACTGCCAAAGGGTATTCTGCCCTCACATAAATAAAACCTTTTTCTGCTCCGATGGCATATGCTGCGATGATTATCCCTTCTATGACTGAATGTGGATTGCCTTCCATGACAGAACGGTCCTGGAATGCCCCGGGGTCACCTTCATCAGCATTGCAGACTACATACTTTATCTCTCCGTACACATTGCGGCAGGATTCCCATTTGCGTCCTGTCGGAAATCCGGCACCGCCGAGACCTCTAAGACCCGAACCCTTTACTTCCGAGATAACTCCTTCAGGCGTCATCTCAGAGATTGCCTTGCGCAATGCCTTATAACCACCAATCTCAAGATAGTCATTGATGTCTTCAGGGTCTATATATCCGCAATGCTTTAATATAGTCCGCTCCTGTTTGTTGTAGAAAGGTATCTCACGATAGTGCGGGATTGGTTTATCAGTAATCGGGTCACGGTACAATAAACGCTCAGTTGGTTTTCCACCCGGTAAAAGCGCTTGAATGATCTCAGGCATGTCTTCTGTCTTGACCTTTGTATAGAAAATGCCCTCAGGCTCGATTACAATGAGAGGACCCTGCTGGCAGAAACCATGACAGCCTGTGCGTTTTATAAGGATGTCTTCTGCATGACCTGAATCTTCTATCTCATCTTTTAAGAGAGAAAAAACCTGTTCAGATCCGCCTGAAACGCAGCCTGTACCCTGGCACACGAGAACAGTATTTCGTTTATTCGACATCCTCTCCTCCTTCCTTCACAAGAAAAAGTCCCTTAGCCTTTTCCGGGGTCATATCACCTGAAACTTCCCTGTTTATCCTTATACAGGGCGCAAGGGCACAACAGCCGATACAGGCTACAGTTTCGAGGGTGTACTCGAGGTCATCCGAAGTCTCACCTTCTTTTAGGTCTATAGTCTTCACAATTGTACTCAGGATTTGAGGTGCCCCCCGGATATGACAGGCCGTGCCCCTGCAGACTGCAACCCGTTTTCTGCCCAAAGGCAACAGTCTGAACTGCGCATAAAATGATGCGACTGAATACACATGGCTTTCAGGAACACCAACAAACCTTGCAATATCAAGCATCGCCTTTTCCGGCAGATAACCAAGATTATCCTGAACCTCCTGCAGTATCGGAACCAGCTCGTACCTTTTACCCTTGAAGGATGCAAGAATATCTTCTAAAAGTTCTTCTTCCATTACCCGTGACCTCTATATATTCTTTTTTTTGCAATAAACCTGAAACTGTCATTCTGAGCGTTTAAGCCGAAGCCCTGAGCGAAGCGAAGGGGAAGAATCTCTCTTTAAAAACTGAGATTGCCACGTCGCTCCGCTCCTCGCAATGACACCTGTAAAATATCGCTCAATGTTAAAGTTTACTTCCTCCCGAAATCCTCCCGCATCCATACCCGTTTCCTTCTCAGGTTTTTATCAAAGCTCAAAATGGAACACATTGCACGGCAGATCCCACATCTGTTGCACTTATTGGTATCAGCATACACATTGTTATCCTTTTCGGATATGCTTATTGCTCCTGCAGGACAGCTGACCATGCAGAAAGGTGATGCACAGAATTTATAGCAAATCAAATTAAGCATTATTCCCTCCTGTTTAATTAATCTGATTACATCGATTTCAAAAACCGATTACAGAGATTGTTTCTGATTAACAGGTATATCGCTGCAATCATGTTTCTTATCTTTGTAATAATTTTTTATTTTTATCCTAAGATATTTTCAGCTTCTTTCATGTCTACATCCATGAGATATGGAATGCCGGAGACATCAGTTGCTTCTCTTGTAAGTGACATAATATCGTCCCTGTCTATATACTTAAGGGCAAACTTACGGGTACCTGCCATGAGCTGTCTCAGTCCTACTGCGAGCCTGTCATAATAGGTAAAGATACCTATAGCAGCAGGGGGTATCTTCTTGAAATCCTTTCCGAATTTTTCCTTGAGCTGTGCAGCACCGTTAAAGGTTCTCATAAGGGCTTCTTCATATTCCTTGCCTTTTCCATAAGCCTCTTCTATAAGTTTGCCCTGTGTCTTTCCGACCATACCTGCTGTGAGGGTAGAACGTCCCATACATATTGCTTTCACAAATGGAGCTCCCAATGCTATTGCTTTGAATATATGATCCTCAAGGACAATACCACCAGCTATAGCGACAGACGGAATGAACTCACCCTTTTCTTTCAGTCTCTTAAGATATTTGTAAAGTAAGCACTCAAGATAGACAGTCGGGATTCCCCATTCGTTCATCATGCGCCATGGGCTCATTCCTGTTCCACCGCCGGCACCGTCAACAGTAAGAAGGTCTATCTTTGCCATTGATGAATACTTCACTGCACGTGCTAAATCTACAGGCCTATAAGCACCTGTTTTGAGGGTTACATATTTCGCGCCGAGCTTTTTTACTCTTTCTACCTCTTTCATGAAAGACTCTTCATCAACCATGCCGAGACGTGAATGTCTCTCAAATTCTGCAATGCCTCCGAGTTTATGTGCTTCCTGAACTGTCTTGTTTTCAGGATCAGGGAGAACAATATATCCCCTCTGTTTCAGTTGTAATGCCCTGTCGAGAGTCGGGAGCTTAACCTCTCCACCGATGCATTTTGCTCCCTGTCCCCATTTGAGCTCGATACCCACAACGCCAAGCTTCTCAACTGCATATTCAGCAACACCGAGGCGGGTGTCCTCTACATTCAACTGAACGAGCATCGTTCCATAGCCGTCATACCAGTCCTTGTATGTCTTTACCCTTCTTGCAAGCTCCGGGGAATTGGTGATTTTTCCATTTTTGATCTCTGCCTTTGGATCCATTCCACAGACATTTTCTCCGCATACAAGGATAGAACCACTGATTGCTGCGCCTATGGCAGTACCTTCCCAGTTGACCCGTGCTATTTCTGTTGAACCAAGAGCGCCTGTAAAAAACGGGACCCTCATTTTAATTTTTCCCCCATCAGCACCGTTTATTCCTGTCTCTACATTTACTGCAGGGAATGTTGCCTTGTCAGGATCAGCCTCAGCACCTACAGCACCTACACATGTTCCATGAATGTTGAAATGTGAGAAATCTACCGGGTAATCTTTTTCTGATCCTGAAATAACCTTTCCAAATGGTTGAGGGTAAATAATCTCCCTTCCACGAAGGGCAGATCTCCCTACTTCACAGTAACCGGGACAGCCATCAACGCAGTTGACACAGAGTCCGGACATGGGTGAAGGTGATACCCTTGTTGTTGTTACAGTTGCAGCACTTGCATTCGGCTTGCTAAGACTCATCTTCTCCTCCTTTTCATTCAGTATTTATTAGTTTTACAGCGCTGAATTAAGTATTTCTAATGTCAGATAACAAAAAAAATGCAATGAATTCTTTTACGAACATAACAAAAGTAATTCTGCCTTATCACCTCCTTCATTCTTCCAGAGAGATGGCTTATTCTGTTTAATGCTATCATCATCGGATGGGATGTCACTTGTATGCTTGAATTTGCTCAGAGAAAGTTTGTTGATGACATTTATGCCTAAAGATAGCTTCATTTCGTAGGCAAACGGTTACCTTTTGCTTTACTTTAAGGAATGAGCGAATAAATGTCAAGCGTGAAAATTTTGATAATTTTGATAAAACTTTAAGAAATTAAATTAATAATTTGTTTTTTGAATGTCGCAATGATGAAAATATTTTTTTCGGGCAGAGAAAAATATTAAGGGCTTGATTCAAGTAGGTGATTTGCATAAATACCTAATGGATCACGTTGAACACATTACAGTTGTCTGGCGAGAAACTATCTGATCAAGCCAATAGAATGATTCCCCTATTTTGGCTCTACTACAGGAGTTCTTTAAATGTAACAAGTTCAGAAAATTTGTACAGCGTTGACATTGCCTTGCTGATACTTGGAATGCCTGACTCTTCAAGTGCTGCGACGGGATTGAGCCCGCCGACTATAACCATCCCTGCCCTGTCAAGTCCCACCGGCATCTCAAGGAGAGGCTGGTTGGGATTGCCAATAAGCAGGATACCTCCGATCCCTTTTTTCTCCATCATTGCACTCAATTCCCTTGCCTTTTCAAGGCTTACAACAGGTATTTCTCTGAAGCTCGCAAGGATTTTGCCAGAGTGATTTCTT
>JAGUWT010000287.1 GCA_020062205.1 Thermodesulfovibrionales bacterium | reverse complement strand
TATGCATCGGTGACATATCTTCGCATCATCCTGTGGCAATTGAAATAATAAGCATTTTTCCCAATGGCATTCTGCATCATTCGAATCCAGACATGCCTGTTATCGTAAAAGAGAGGAATGATAATATTTTCGAGTTTCTCATAGAGGTCATCAGCATCCCTTGTATCCATATTATCAATCAAGGTTGTCTCAGCAGGAGTTGGACCAATAGACCAGCCAGTAAATCCCTCGATGTGGCCCTCTATCCACCATCCGTCAAGGACGCTGAAATTGATTACCCCATTATGAGCTGCCTTCATACCGCTTGTTCCTGATGCTTCTCTGGGCCTTAATGGTGTGTTCAGCCAGATATCGACACCGGAAACCATTTTGAGTGCGATGTCCATATTATAATTTTTGAGATAAGCCATTTTAATCTTGTCCTTCAACCGTTCTTTGATAGAAAATATCTTCTCTATTAGCCTTTTACCTGAATCGTCCTTTGGATGGGCCTTACCAGCATAGATAATCTGAAGTTTGCCGGCTCCTATCCTTTCGAGCCTTTCAATATTGCTGAATATCAAATCAGCCCTTTTATATGCAGTTGCCCTTCGTGCAAATCCTATGGTAAGAATGTCTGGATCCATCTCAACACTTGTATTTGTCCTGACATAATCGAAAAGAATCTTTTTTGCCTCTATATGTGTACTCCAGGTCTCTTCATTCGGTATGCGGCCAATCCTTACAAATAACTCTGGTTCATTAGCCCATCCAGGAAGATATTTGTCATACAGCTTTTTAAAACTGTCACATGTCCATGTATATGAATGCACACCATTTGTGATGGCACTAATTTCATATCCAGGGAACATGCTTCGTGAAACCTCCATATGTTTTTTTGCGACCCCATTAATAAATTCACTCAGATTCAGTCCAAGGAGGGTCATATTCAGAGAATCCTTACCTGCAAGTTCTTTTAAAACATTGAGAGGGATCAGTTCACCCATAATCCTCGACACGAGGTCATAGGGAAACCTGTCATGGCCTGCATCAACAGGGGTATGTGTTGTGAATACACAAAATTCTCTTACCCTTTCCGTATCCCATACCAGTTTTTCATCCCACACATCTTCGATTGGCCTTTTAAACATATTCAGGAGCTCGAGGGTCAATAGACTCGAATGACCTTCATTCATATGATATTTCTTTATTTCAAACCCAATCTCGTGGAGCATCCTCACACCACCAATGCCAAGGACTATCTCCTGCTTCAACCTGTATGCCTGCTCACCACCGTAGAGGTAGGAGGTAATCTCCCGATCATCAGGCATATTTCCATCTACATCCGTATCAAGAAAGAAGATTGGCACGATACCGCCTATGATACTTTTTACATTGTATTGCCATGCCTGTACCATAACATCTCTTCCTTCAATCTGGACAGTAATCTTTGTAGGAAGGAGTTTCATGTATCGGGATGGGTCCCATGGATCAGGGGACTCTATTTGTCTCCCATTTTCATCCAAATCCTGTCTGAAATATCCCTTTCGACAGATAAAGGTGACTGCAATCATCGGGAGTTTAAGGTCAGCCGCTGTTTTTATGGTATCTCCTGCAAGGACACCGAGGCCACCACTATATGTAGGGATATCATTCTGAATGCCTATCTCCATAGAGAAGTAGGCTATCTTGGGTTGTTTCGTAAGTTCAAGAAGTTCATCAGTCATAGAATGCATGTCCATCATTTTATTATCTCAAAAATCTTTTGTCTCGATGTCTGACCCTTAAGTAAAGAAATCCCAGATTTGGTAACCCCAAAATATTCAGATAGAATCTTTATTACTGCCTGATTAGCCTTGCCCTCCTGTGGCTTTTCCTTGACCCAAACGGAGAAAGTATTCTCCCCTTTCTCTTCGATTCTTTCCTGTTTTGCATTGGGTTTTACCGTAACCGAAATTTTCATCTTTCTACATTTCTCTTCTTCCCTCAAGGGCCTTGCCGAGCGTTACCTCATCTGCAAATTCAATATCTGTACCCATCGGAAGGCCATAGGCGATCCGTGTAACTTTCACAGCAAAAGGTTTTAAAAGTTCCCTTATATACTGGGCGGTCATTTCTCCTTTTGTGTTGGGATTTGTTGCGAGGATTACCTCTTTTATACTATTTTTCCTTACCCTTTCTATCAGTTCATTTATTTTCAGCTTGTCAGGAGTCATGCCATCTATGGGAGAGAGTGCACCGAGAAGAACATGGTAGAGTCCATGAAAATTCCTTGCCCTCTCAATAACGAGAATGTTGCTCGGTTCTTCTACCACACAGAGTTTACTCTTGTCCCTTGAGCTATTGTTGCATATCGTGCATACTTCACTATCAGTAATATTGAAACACTGACTACAGAACCGTGCCTTCTCTTTGACATCATGTATTGCCCTTGCAATTCCCTGTGCGTCTTCCTTGGGCATCGTGAATATAAAGAATGCAAGCCGCTGTGCAGTTTTTCTGCCTATGCCCGGAAGCTTTGTCAGTTCATGAATGAGCTTTTCTATAATATCCTGTGCCATAACTTAATTAATGATACAAGATGCAAGATTCAGGATACACGATATTAAGAACAGAAGAATCAGGCATCGTGCAACATGTGTCATGCATCTGGTTTATTATTTTAGAAAACTTCCCAATCCGCCAAGTCCTGGAAGCTGTAGCCCGCCTGTGAGTTTGGACATCTCACCGCTTACCATCTCCTGTGCACGACGTAATGCCTCGTTTGCCGCTGCAATGATGAGATCCTGGAGCATCTCAACATCATCTGGATTCACAACCTCTTTTTCAATTTTTAAGGATACGATTTCACCTGCACCATTTGCAACAGCAGTGACCATACCACCACCGGCTGTTGCCTCGACAGTCTTTTGCTTTGCCTCTTCCTGTACCTTCGTCATTTCTGACTGAAGCTTTTGGACTTCACGCATTATATCTCCAATCATCTTCTTTGACATATCATCATCCTCCTCCCTTTATTCCAGACTCC
>JAGUWT010000129.1 GCA_020062205.1 Thermodesulfovibrionales bacterium | reverse complement strand
GATATGGCAGGTGGTTTTGCAGTTATCAAGGATGTACCAAAAACAATGGTATATGATCTCTGCAAGTGGAAAAATAGTAAAGAGGGAAGGGTAGTAATACCTGAAAGGATTCTCTGGAAAGAACCTTCGGCAGAACTGAAGCCGGACCAGAAGGATACAGATACACTTCCTCCTTATCCTGTACTTGATCCGGTACTGAAAGCATATATAGAGGATGATAAAAGCTTTGATGAGATACTTTCTCTTGGCTGTGAGGCTGAATGTGTCCAAAAGGTTGTAAAAATGGTTGACACAAGTGAATATAAGAGAAGGCAGGCACCTCCCGGGATAAAAATAACGCAGAGGGCATTTGGAAGGGATAGACGTTTCCCGATAACAAATAAATACAGGGGATATTAGAATACAATTAGCCACAGAGGACACAGAGAAGTATAAAATCATGACAATACAAAAATTAATTTTATTCATTTTTATCATTATTTTTCTGGTTATTCCCTATAATTTTGCTTTCCCTGAAAATAAGAACTTTCAAATAAAAAAGCAGCCTGAGATACAACAGGTAAAACCCAAGAAACCCGTTAAGATTAAGCTGAAACATCTGGCAGAAGGAAAATATACATGGGAGCTAACAGGTGATGATGTGGATGAGGTTGTGAGGACAGATAAGAGGCTCAGGAAGCTGCTTAAGATCGAGTGAAGGGAACCCTGTATATAGTTTCAACCCCTATTGGTAATCTTGAGGATATTACTTTACGGGCGTTGAATACTTTAAAAGAAGTAGATGTTATTGCTGCTGAGGATACCCGCCATTCATTAAAGTTACTTAACTATTATGGTATTTCTAAACCACTGATCAGTTACTGGGGAGAAAAGGAAAAGGCAAAATCAGAAGAAGTTCTTGAACGATTACACTCTGGACAATCAGTAGCCCTTATCTCAGATGCAGGGACACCGGGTATATCAGACCCTGGTTCAGTGCTCATAAAAAGGGCTTTAGAGGAAGATATGAGCGTTATCCCCATTCCCGGACCATCAGCATTGATTGCTGCTCTGTCTGTTTCAGGACTTTCTACAGAAGAATTCACATTTATAGGGTTTCTTCCTCCCAAAAAGAGTCAGCGCCAAAAGGTTTTACATGATTTGAGTCTCGAACCGAGAACACTTGTTTTTTATGAAGCGCCACACAGGATTCTCGAGACGCTTACGGATATGGGAAAGATATTCGGAGAAAGAAGGGCTGTAGTTGCAAGGGAAATTACTAAACTCCACGAGGAGATATTAAGAGACAGTATTTCAGAAATAATCAGTCAGGTCGAACAATCAACAATTGCAGGAGAGTATGTAATCATTGTTGAGGGAAGGATCACGGTAAAACAGCTCACAACTGATGATGCACTCGCAGAGGTGAGCTCTTTAATGAAAAAAGGTCTTGGGAGGAAAGAAGCTGTGAAAAAGATTGCTGAAGCATATGGGTTGAGCAAGAAGGAACTTTACAATAAAAGCCTTACAGGTGAATGAATGATTATTACCATTATCTGGCCTATCAAAATTCCTTGACATTTATTGACATTTAGCAATAAAATTTTTCAATAAAGTTTTCGTTTTTAGGGGAGGATTATGGCTTCTAAACTATTACTCGCAGATGACAGTGTAACAATACAAAAGGTTGTAGAACTTATCCTCTCTGAAGAGGGCTTTGAAATCAAGACAACCAATAATGGTGAAGAGGCTTTATCTCTCATATCTTCATTCAGGCCTGATGTAATACTTGCTGACATAGAAATGCCTAAGCTCAATGGCTACCAGCTCTGTGAAAAGATAAAACAAGATCCTTCCATGCGTGATGTGCCGGTAATATTACTTGCCGGTGCGTTCGAGCCGATTAATAAAGAGCTTGCACAACGGGTGAAGGCAGATGATTTTATTATCAAACCTTTTGAATCACAGGACTTAATAAACAAGATACGGTCAGCCCTTGCAGCCCCACATGTATCAAATAGCGAAAAAGGTGATGGTACTGATGAGACTGTCCGGGTTGATGAAATAACAGAAGAAGAACTCTGGTTAATGGAAATGGATGACGTTACAAGGATTCCGAACGCAAAAGAATGGGGTGTTGAAGAGAAGCCCGAACTGAGCAGAGAACAAGTAGCGAAAATGGCTGAACAGGCCGAAGTTGATGTCGAATCATTATCTGTGGATACTATTTTATCAATGGTTGAAAATGATATAGGGCAGGAGGTGAGTGTTGAAATGCCTCATTTTGAGCTTCCGTCATCAGATGAGTTGAAAGAGATATTTGAGAAGGCTGTTCAGGAGAGAATTGCATCACTGACGTCTTCGGTTGACATAAAGGAAACTATTATTACCACATTAACACCTTTCATAAAAGATTCTGTTGAGAGGATGGCAGAGGAGGTTCCTCCTGACTTTGTCAAAGAACTTCTTGAGAAGACTGTTCACGACAAGATTTCTTCATTATTAGCTACATTTGACGTGAAAGAAATCTTCCTTGAATCACTAACACCTTTCGTAAAAGATTCCATTCAAGAGATGATAAGGGGTGTTGCCCCGGATTTTCTTGAAAGGATGCTGAGGGAAGAGTTAAAGGGTTCACTTGAATCCCTGACGAGAGAGACGGGAAAGGTAATGAGCGATACCCTGCCTGACCTTGTCACAAGTACACTGAAAGATATGATGACGGAGTCTTTCAGCTCACTCAAACTGGAAGTTGAAAAGGCAATATGGAAGACTGTGCCTGACCTTGCTGAGCAATTGATTTCTAAAGAGATAGAGAGGATAAGGTCAGAATTTTAGAGAAGAGCTTCAATCCCAAAGGCATCGAAAAAAGGTGGTATGAATACTGGGTCTCGAAAGGATATTTTAAGCCCGACCCGGAACAGAAAGATAAAGTTTTTTCAATAGTTATCCCACCTCCAAACGTTACAGGATCACTTCATATGGGCCATGCCCTTAATACAGTCCTGCAAGATATCCTTTCACGCTGGAAACGTATGTCGGGTTGTAAAGTTTTGTGGCTACCAGGTACTGACCATGCAGGTATTGCCACCCAGAATGTTGTAGAAAAGCAGCTTGCATCTGAAGGACTTGACAGACATACATTAGGTCGTACTGCCTTTATAGAGCGTGCATGGAAATGGAAGGCCGAATCTGGCGGAAAGATAATCACCCAGCTCAAGAGGCTTGGTGCTTCGTGTGATTGGTCACGGGAGAGGTTTACCCTTGACGAAGGGCTTTCCATGGCTGTACGGGAGGTTTTCGTAAGACTCTATGAAGAAGGATTGATTTATAGAGATAACAGGCTTATCAACTGGTGTCCTCGCTGTCATACAGCACTTTCAGACCTTGAGGTTGAGCATGAAGACTTAGAAGGTAAGCTGATTTACATAAAATATCCACTTTTGAATGGAAAAGGGTATATAGCTGTTGCGACCACCAGGCCTGAGACCATGCTCGGAGATACTGCTGTGGCTGTCAATCCTGAAGACAGTCGATACCGAGAACTTATTGGAAAGATAGTCAACCTGCCACTCACCGATAGAGTTATCCCTATTATCTCTGATTTTGCAGTAGATCCTACCTTTGGTACCGGTGCAGTAAAAATTACACCTGCACATGATTTTAATGATGAAGCAACCGCAAAAAGGCAAACCCCTCTGTTAGAATTTATCACTGTAATCGGAGATGATGGCCATATGACAGAAGATGCAGGGAAACGGTATGCAGGTCTTGATCGATATGAATGCCGGAAACTGGTTCTGAAGGATTTAAAGGGCATCGGTCTTATAGAAAAGGAAGAAAGGCACCGTTTTGGAATAGGTCATTGCTACAGATGTAAAACCATTACCGAGCCTTTGTTAACACCACAGTGGTATGTAAAGATAAAGCCTCTTGCGGAAGATGCAATAAAGGTAGTCAAGGAAGGGAAGATCAGGATTATACCGGAGAGTTGGGAGAATACCTATTTTGCATGGATGGAAAATATCAAGGACTGGTGTATATCACGCCAGATATGGTGGGGACACAGGATACCCGTATGGTACTGCCAGAAAATGCAGAATGAAATATGTACACAAAAAAAGGGGATTATCGTTTCGAGGACTGAACCAGAAATATGTCCTTACTGTGGTTCATATGAGTTAATTCAGGATGAGGATGTCCTTGATACATGGTTTTCGTCTGCCCTTTGGCCATTTTCTACACTTGGTTGGCCTGATAAGACAGATGACCTTGGAACATTTTATCCTACGAGTGTTCTTGTCACAGGGTTTGATATCATCTTCTTCTGGGTGGCAAGGATGATCATGACAGGGCTTAAATTTATGGGGGATGTTCCTTTCAGAGATGTTTATATCCATGCACTCGTCAGGGATATAAAGGGCCAGAAGATGTCAAAATCAAAAGGCAATGTCGTTGATCCGCTGATCATGATGGAGCGATATGGCACAGATGCCTTCCGGTTTACCCTTGCTGCCTTTGCTGCACAGGGACGTGATCTTAAGTTTTCAGAAGAACGGGTTGAGGGATACAG
>JAGUWT010000063.1 GCA_020062205.1 Thermodesulfovibrionales bacterium | reverse complement strand
TATGTAAAGAATAATAATTATGAGAGCACAGAGGGGAGGGAACGGACTCTCTTATAACATATTGATATTTAACATTTTCTCTGTGTTCTCTGTGGTTAATTTTTGACAATACTATAATATAAACAAGGAGACAAAATGAAAGGAAATAAAAGAGGCTTTAACGAGTTCTCAGAGACGGAAATGAGAGAAAGCTCATACCCTAAACTATTCAAACTGAAGGAAGAAATAGCCCATAGCGTCACTCACGGCATAGGGATAGTCTTGGCTATCGCCGGCCTGGGAATACTGATAGCTCATGCAACCACCTTCGGGAGTGCCCGTCATATCGTTAGTTGCAGCATTTTTGGCGCTGCGCTTATAGTTCTCTATTCTGCATCCACCCTGTATCACGGCATACAGCACCCGAAGGCGAAGAAGGTTTTGAGGATAATAGATCATTCATCGATCTATCTCCTCATTGCAGGTACTTATACACCTTTTACACTGGTGAACCTGCGAGGGGCCTGGGGATGGTCCCTTTTCGGGGTCATCTGGGGACTCGCTATATTGGGTATCGTCCTTCAGTTTTCCCCTCTGCGACAATTTTCCTCCATAAGGCTCATCCTCTATATCACAATGGGGTGGGCAGTATTAGTGGCTATCAAACCTCTATCTGCTTCTGTCCCGGTGAGTGCACTCATACTGATAGTAGCGGGAGGAGTGACCTATACTGTCGGAGTAATTTTCTTTCTGTGGCGCCGATTACCCTATCACCATGCCATTTGGCATATTTTCGTGCTGTCCGGTAGCGTCTTACATTATCTCGCAGTTCTTTTTTCAATGAATCCTTCCAGGGCATGATTAAAGAGGTTGTATTTTGACCCTACAGGCGTGCTCAAGATATTCGACGATTTGCGAGCAGGATCCACGAACTCTGTGGCTGAGAAATGACTTTTTTACCAGTCTTCAAAGAAAGGATTTGAAACAAGATGAGCAATGAACCGAATAAGGTTATTTACTCCATGGTCGGGGTAAGTAAGTATTATGATAAGAAGCCGGTTTTGAAGGATATCTATCTCTCCTATTTCTATGGAGCGAAAATTGGTGTCCTTGGTCTCAACGGGTCAGGGAAAAGCTCCCTTCTCCGTATCCTTGCCGGAAAGGATAAAGAGTTCAATGGCAAGACGGTCCTCTCTCCCGGTAACACCGTAGGGTTCCTTGAGCAGGAGCCGGAACTGGATGACACCAAGACCGTGCGGGAGATTGTGGAAGAAGGGGTTCAGGAGATAGTAGATACCCTAAATGAATATAACCGTATCAATGAAAAATTCGCTGAGCCGATGTCGGATGACGAGATGAGCAAGCTTATCGAGCTTCAGGGAAAGGTACAGGAGAGGCTGGATGCGCTGGATGCATGGGACCTGGATTCACGTCTGGAGATGGCCATGGATGCCCTGCGCTGTCCGCCGGGAGATGCACCGGTTAAAATCCTCTCCGGAGGCGAAAGATGCCGCGTGGCCCTTTGCAGACTCCTTCTGCAGAAACCGGACATCCTGCTCCTGGACGAGCCTACCAACCACCTTGATGCCGAGACAGTGGCATGGCTGGAACACCATCTGCAAAGCTATCCCGGCACCGTCATCGCAGTGACCCATGACCGCTATTTCCTTGATAATGTCGCCGGGTGGATTCTGGAACTTGACAGGGGACAGGGAATTCCATGGAAAGGGAATTACTCCTCCTGGCTGCAGCAGAAGAAAAACCGTCTGCAACAAGAGGAGAAGTCAGAGAGCGAAAGGCAGAAGACCCTGCAGCGTGAGCTTGAGTGGATACAGATGTCTCCAAAGGGACGCCATGCAAAAGCGAAAGCGCGTATCAATTCTTATGAGGCACTCCTCGGTCAGGATATCGAAAAAAGGTCAAAAGAGCTCGAAATCTATATTCCCCCCGGACCTCGTCTGGGTAATATCGTCATTGATGCCGATAACGTGAGCAAGGCATACAGCGATAATATCCTTATGGAGGGGATGACCTTCTTCCTTCCTCCGGGAGGAATTGTTGGGATTATCGGACCGAACGGAGCAGGAAAGACCACCCTTTTCCGGATGATTACCGGTCAGGAAAAGCCTGATTCAGGCACCTTCAGGATAGGAGAAACCGTAAGGCTGGCATACGTCGACCAGAGCCGCGATGACCTCGATCCAAACAAAACCATCTATGAGATCATCTCCGGCGGAGAGGATGTCATTCAGCTCGGCAAGAGGCAGGTCAACTCACGTGCCTATGTGGCGCGCTTCAATTTCTCCGGGAACGATCAGCAGAAAAAGGTTTCTATGCTCTCCGGAGGAGAAAGAAACCGTGTCCATCTGGCCCGTATGCTGAAGGAAGAGGCCAATGTCCTTCTGCTTGACGAACCTACCAATGATCTGGACGTAAACACCATGCGTGCTTTGGAAGAGGCACTGGAGAATTTTGCAGGCTGCGCCGTGGTCATCAGCCACGACCGATGGTTCCTCGATCGTATCGCTACCCACATACTCGCTTTTGAGGGTGACAGTAAAGTGGTCTGGTTCGACGGGAACTACTCCGAATATGAAGCAGAGAGAAAAGCCCGTCTCGGCCCTGCCGCAGACCAGCCCCACCGGATCAAGTACAGACATCTGTCCAGAGGGTAAATACTCCTGTATTGTGTCATTCCGGCTTGTCTGGAATCCTCCTGAAGTCCTCCCTGACTAATTGATTTTTTATTCGTCAGAGTTCTTGCTATTTCCCACTGTCTGGCAGCTTCTTCATTTTCACCGATTGTTTCAAGTGCAACAGCCACGCAATGAATATTCCGCTGATCTTCAAAACCTTTTTGATTGACTCTCTCATTTTTTCCTCATGCGGCCCAACGCCCTGCATAACCTGCGCGGGCAACCACCTTTACCAAAACCAAACCAGGTTTAATCCGCGTCAGGTTGATGCTTTTGATAGGTCTTTAAGTTAATTTTTTGATTATATGTTTAGCGAGACTATCGTTGATTTCTTTGTGTCTTGGTATTGGTTGCGCAGTTTTCGATTTGGGATTTTGATACCAGTCGTGCTTCCCTCCATGTCTGATAAAGACACATCCTCTCTTTTCAAGTTCTCTTATTAAATCTGTTCTTTTCAAGTAACTTGGAGTTCTGCAACTTTACGCACACAAGGGATATTCCCGCTCGTAAGTTCCTTGAAAATATCTCTTAGATTATCTTCAAGTTCTTCAATTGACTCCCCCTGTGTCATATAATCAGGATACTCTTCTAAATATCCAAGCCACATCCCTTCATCATGCCAATAAATATATTTCATCTTTTCCATACTTACATTATAATCACGACAGGTTCAAACTTCAAATCAATCTTTCTTACCTAACGCCTGAACTCATGGGGAGGCGGGGCAGTTTCCCGCCGATCCCATGGAGTGAAATGTTAGCTTTTGCATAAAGCATCCTTACTCAAAAATGAACGTCTTAATTAAGTTTTTATTATCGATAGTAGAAAACATAAAAGAAGCAATTGTGCCTCGTGGTCGTCCTTTTTTGGCATCTTCGCTAAGATTGATTGTCTGCCAAAAGAAAATACCTTGTAAAGAATTTGACGTCAGTATTACAGCATGTTGCATAAAAGGATTGCCCTTGTTTATGGCCGTAAGGGTTTGTCCCATCTCATTTTTTAAATCGAAATCTATTCCAGCAAATGCTCCTCTCATGCTAAGACATTGATTGTCTGATAAGTTAATTGCAACATATGGATCTCTGGGTTTTATATTTGTGAGTTGATAATTTGCGACTAAATCACTAATTATTTGAAACTGGAAAAATATCGGTACACTTGGCCCCAAAGGCAAGTTGCTTTTTAATTGGTGTATATAACGATCCTCGGAATCGTTTATGGTTTTTAAATGAAATTTGCCATCACTATGACACGTTATATGATCAAGCTGCTTGTTGACTACATTTGCTTCTTTATAATTATATCTCACGGCATCTAACTCATTATCCGGTAAAATGTATTCAGGAAATTCTAAAGTCAAGATAGGTTGTTTTTGGGTTAGTCCATATATTCCAAATAACATCTCATTTACTTTGTTATTATGGAACCATAGAAGAGGTAAGAGATCATTATTAGTTTTTTGTAAATACAGTCTTGTTGGTTTCATTTTCTATATTATTTTTGCAAGCTAACGGGATAAATGAGGTGCCGGGGCAACCAGCTTCGCAAAAACCACGGAGGCTATTCCCGGTCGCCTCGATTTTTTTGTTAGGGCATGTTTCTTCGTGTTTTTCGTTATTTAATTTTTCGGTCCAGGCTTTCAAGTCTTTTGATTTGGTCCTCCATAAGGCGCGCATGACTGTTGCTGTACCGCTCAAAGGACTCTCGACTCATGATCTGTTGATCAATCATCTGTGCCGTATTTGAAGAAATAGTTTCATGAAGGTAACTGATTGACGAACTAATAGACGCTGCCATATTTGAGATAGCGTCGCCCAAAGTGCCGAAGCCCTGTATTAGAATATTTTGTGTCTTTCTATGTTCCCATATAGTTGCAAACTGGAAGTTTGTCAGCCCCGGTCTAACTACAGTATTTAATTCATTGATAACAGGCACTGTGTCAGGAAAGATTTCACGTTCGGGAAAGAAACTTGGGAAATTATGTTTCTTGTCCTGTAAGATTCTATAGTATTGTTCTGCATAATTCCGAATCTGCTGTATATCGTTGTTGAAGTTGGCGAGATGCCGAGTAGCTTGCTCAATGCAGTCCCAATATGGGCTAAACGCATTGGATGAAAATTCGGCCCTTGCTCTTTCCAACGCTTGAGATGCTTTCCCGAGCAGGCCGGGCAGTTCTTGAACAAGGCCAGTGGAAACTTTCAGCATATTATTTAGCTGATTACTAATATTCCGTGCGTTGTTCATATTTTGTTCGGTCGTACTCTTAGCAATTTTTGCTTTTTCCTCCTCGTTGCGTTGATTCCGGAAAAATCTAGTAGCCATGTAGGTGATGCCGAGGGCAATGAAAAAAACAATCCACCTGCGTGCACTTGCGCCAACTATGATTGACAAAATTGTGCCAATCACCCAAGTCGTGCCAACTGCGCCACTATCGGGTTTATAAGTCAGAACAATTTCCTCCGGCTTTACTTCTTTGTGATGGACCTGATAGTTATAAGTCGCGTTATCCATTTAAGCCCTCCTTATATTTTCTTGCGATCAAATTTCGGTGCGATGGCGATCAAAAGCGGCAATGGTACCCGAACCGCCATATTGCCTTTATCATGTTTTATATTTATATGTTGCCCTAACAATTATTATGCGGAATTGGTTTCATTTGCCAAAGTATACCACAATAAATAGCACAAAAAAATCAAATGCCATTTAAAACAGGATATTAACGGTTGCATTATGAGGCAAAATATGGATAATATCTGATTATACGAAATTGGTATAGTAAG
>JAGUWT010000280.1 GCA_020062205.1 Thermodesulfovibrionales bacterium | reverse complement strand
CGAGGAGCAGAGCGACGAAGCAATCCCAAAGACGAGATTGCCACGCCCTTCGGGCTCGCAATGACAATGTAACAGTATTAAGTGCGTTGACTATAATAATATATTATAACCAATTTATACTCTTTATGTAACATTTATCGGCTTTTCATAGATCTCTCTTGTATCTTCTGAATAAACCTTTTTGAAAGCTCAGTAATAGAAGCCCAGTCTTCAGCCATCACAAGTTCACGCTTGATTATAGCGGATCCGACGAGTATACAGGAGGCCTTGGCTGCAAGGTATCTGGAGATATTATCAAGCGTAACGCCTCCGGAAAGCATATATTTTATAAAAGGCAATGGCCCTCTGATGACCTTAAGAAAATCCAGTCCGCCGATTTCAACAAAAGGAAAAAGCTTGATAATATCTCCACCTGCCTTATACGCCCTGCAAATCTCAGTTGGTGTGCATGCCCCAGGGATGGATAAGGCACCCTCTTTTTTAGTAAACTTCACAATTTTTTCATCAAGATTTGGACTGACAATATATTCCGCGCCGGCTTGAATCGCCTTTCTTGCTTCTGAAATGCTAAGGACTGTACCAGCACCGACCACAACCGAATTGTTCCTTCTTAACTTCTTTATCGCTTCCTCTGCCTCTGGAACAGTGAAGGTAATCTCTATGAGATTTACCCCACCCTTTATGCATGCTTCTGCGGCCTTGAAAGCACTCTCGGTGGTATCGGTACGCACTGCAACCATCAATTGATATTCCTCAATCCTGTCAAGTAGCGTCATTCCGCCCTCCATTATAGTGTTATCGGATCAACGTCCACTTTTATAGTAACATCCTTTGAGCCTTTGAAGGCATCTATAAGGGTTCTGGCTACAGAATGAAGGCTTCCACGGATGGAAGACCTGAGAAGTATTTTGAATACCTTTCGTCCCTGAGAATTCTTTGACAGAAATGGACCAAGTATTTCGACATCTTTCTTTGATCTTTCAATAATCTCTGCCAGCTCTTTCACTATCTCCCTCTTACTGATACATTTCATAAGGAGAAATCTTGTGTAAGGAGGATAAAGGAGGGACTTTCGTCTGGACATCTCCTCTCTCAAAAATAATGGATAATCATTATCTTTCACAGATTTAAAGACATAGTTCTGAGGCATCCTTGTCTGGATAAATACCTCGCCATCAGGTTCGATGGAATCTCTAATGGATACTATTTCCTGAAATGTCTTTTCAGCAGATCTAAAGTCAGGGAGATGAAGCAAGATGTCAACATTCAGAATGACAGCCATGGAAAATCCACCGACACCCCCTACCCTCCTCGTCATAAGTTTTGTCCCGACAATTATCTTATTTTCATCACTGAATATTGTCCCCATGGATTTTTCTATATCTGTCCTTTTCTTTGCTCTGTCACTGTCAAGCCTGATGGTTTTTACTCCAATTATCTCTTCAATATCTTCCTGAACCTTCTGTGTGCCTGCACCGAGCATTTGTAAATTGTACCCCTTACACCTGCCACAACTCTCAGGCACATCAGATGTATATCCGCAATAATGACATCTCAAAATCCGTGGTTCTTGACTGTTCCCCATTTCAGATTTATGTAAGACCAGCGGGATTCGACAATGTGGACATTCTTCTATGTAATTACATTCAGAACATTGAAGGAGTGTTGCATATCCCCTCCTGTTCATGACAAACATAACCTTTTTATTGTTTTTGATAGATCGCAGAGAGGCATCAACAACTGTTTTTGATAGGTATGGCTTAAGAAGTTTTTCATACCTCATATCTATTATTCTGACCTTGGGTTTTTTCGTATCAACTGGTGGTTTTATGAATGTGTATTTCTCTTTCTTGGAATTATAAAGCGACTCTATGGATGGACAAATGGAAGAAAGAAGCACGGTTGCCTTTTCAAGATATGCCCTCATGACTGCAACATCCCTTCCGCTATAACATAGACTTCCCACCTGTTTATAAGAGTTGTTGTGTTCTTGAAGGACTGCAATGAAAGAGACCCTCTGGAGAGGAGCAAAGATTGCAGACCGTGTACCAATTACAATATCAGAATAGCCTGATAGAATCCTCTCTATTGCTTCAGATCTTTTGCCCCTGCTCATCCCGCTGTGGAAAAGGCATGCCCTTTCTCCAAACCTTTCATTGAAAAGTGGATACAGGTTATGAATGATTGATACCTCAGGAATAAGTATGATTGTATTCCTGACATCTGCAAGTATCTTTATCAGAAATGAATATTCGTAAGCAGAAGATGGGGCATGGAGAAGGAATGCCTTATATATGTTTTTATTGATAGAATCTGTAATATGGGATACAGTCTCGTCATTCATAATGTCAATGGGATAATCCCCCCTACCCCCCTTTTGTAAAGGGGTGTAAGGGGGGATTTTTGTCTTTCTTTGTTTTACCTTTGTGAACGCCTCTCTCGGTAGCATGTTTTTTAAGACAAGACCTTGTTCTGCGATATAGTATTCAGACATCCACCTGAGAAGGCTCATCATCGAATTGCTTAATACCGGGGCATCCCCATACACTTTCTGAATATCTTTCATATCCTCAGGCGGGGCAGTTAGAGACTTTTCTATAATGACCCCTTTTGCAATCCTGTTCTTCAACGGTGCACCTACAATCATACCAGGTTCTGCAATGTCTGCGAATTCTTCAGGACATCTGTAGGTGAGAGGGCCGAGATTTATTGGGAAGAGGACTTTGAGAAATGCCATGGAAAAATTTTATCACAAAAAAGGAAATCTTTTATATATTTGAAAAGCCACAGAGGTCACAGAGGACACCGAGAAAGAAATATAATCTTTAGAAAAAAAATTAAGGAGATTTTTATTCTTCTCTGAGAACTCTGTGTTCTCTGTGGCTAATTGTATTTAAAGACAGGCTACCAAAGATGCCAGCTTTCTGTTTTGATTACATATATACCTAAAAGAAAATTCGTAACCCCATGTGAGATAATACAGCAGGCAATGCTCTTTGTACGGTAAAGCACAAGATTATACAGAACCCCTGCCATAACGCCAGCAAGCAATAGGGTATGTTCAGCACCAAAGAGAAGCACTGTTACTAAAAACGATAGCCATGTGAATGTACCAACAGGAACAGCTTGAAATCGAGTGTTGATAATATAGCGGATTACAAAAGATCTCCAGAAAAGCTCCTCCATAATGGGTACAACAACAGATGCTCCAAAGAGCCTTATCACAATGAGAAGAATGACAATGCTGTTTTGAAAGATATATGGGTTAAAGGGTTCGGGCTTACCCAACATTGCAAAGGGCCAGTCCATATGTATCCAGAGATAAAATACAACCACCCCTGCTGAAATGCTGAATAATAAATCATGAAACCTGATTTTAAAGGTAAGTTCATTGTATTTCTGCCAGAAGTAAATGATGGCAAAGACAATAAGAATGATCTTGACAGGATAAAATACATAGTTAGCGTATTCATTCAATAAAGTAAAAAAATTGAGATAAGGAGCAAGATAAGAAATAAGTGATTGCAGTGCTATAAAAAGTATATAGATGGAAAAGGGGATTACCCTGGGCACCCAGTCAGAAGAGAGCATGTCCTTTAAATGTTTCACGGAATTAATTATAACTCAAATCCAGGACATGAAGGCTTTAAAAAGCAGGATTGGCTTTCGCTTCCGGGTTTGACCCTGTTATACCTTTGTGTCATAATGAGATATGCGATTGAGAACAATATTACTTTTCTTCTTGCTTCTATTGACAATTTCATGCACTCCCAGGCAGGTAAAGGTTCAGGAGGAAACACCCCCTACAGGAGATGCTTATTATCTCTATATGCTCGGGTACAGTGCAGAAAAGGAAGGAAAGTGGGAAGATGCGATTGAATATTACAAAGAGGCCCTCGGGTTAGACCCTTCTTCTGCTTATCTCAAGACTCAGATTGGCTATGTGCTTTTACGGACCGGGAAAGTGTCTGAGGCTATATCCCTTGTTGAGGAGATTATGAATACAGAACCTGATTATATCCCAGCACTGATGCTTCTCGGTGAGCTTTACAATAGTCAGAAGAGAATTGACGATGCAATAACCATATATGAAAAGGTTCTGAAGATACAGCCTGATAATTTAGAAGCACCCCTTTTTATTAGTGTCCTTTATGCTGCGAAGAAGGACTATGATAATGCCGTTGATATTCTCGAAAAACTCATAAAGCAATCCCCCGAAAACCTGCTTGCAATTTATTATCTTGGTTCAATATATATTGAAAAGGGCAATCTTGAGAAGGCAGCCGAATATTTTCAGATGGCTATAGACCAGAAACCTTACTTTGATGCAGCATATCTTAATCTGGGGCTTATCAGTGAAATGAAAGAAGACTTCAAAAAGGCAGAGGAGTATTACATCAAGGCAGCCTCTCTCAACCCGCACAATCTCCAGGCCAAAGACAGGCTTGCACATCTCTATGTAAAGCAGAAGGAAACTGGCAAGGCAATCGAACAATTTGAAGAGATGAGCGCACAGCTGTCTGCAAACATTGATATCCATATAAAGCTGGGATTACTGTATTTTGAGGAGAGGCAGTATGACAGAGCAATAGAAGAATTCAGGATCGCACTCGAAGGCAAACCTGATAATACTTCTATAAGGTACTATCTTGCCATATCACTGGAAGAAATGGGGAGAAATGATGAGGCTATTTCTGAATTAAAGAGGATCATTTTACAGGAGCCAAAGAATCTGGGTGCATTCCTTCATCTCGGATATTTATATTCAAAGCTTAAGAGGGATGATGAAGCCATCGCTGTTTATGAAGAGATACTCAGCTTCGAGAAGGAAAAACCTGAAATCTATCTTTACATCGCCGTTACGTATCTTCATCTGAAAAATTACACAAAGGCAGAGGCAGTCTTGCAGGATGCCCTCAGCCGTTTTCATGACCATGATGATTTAAATTTTAATCTTGCCATAGTATTTGAAAAAACAAACAGATATGACGAGATGGTGAAATACCTGAAGAAGGTGATTGAGATGAACCCAAAGCATGCAGATGCCCTCAATTACCTTGGCTATAGTTATGCTGAAAAGGGGATACACCTTGAAGAAGCATATTCACTTATTAAACGGGCACTCGATCTCAAACCTGATAGTGGTTATATTATGGACAGCCTTGGCTGGGTTTATTTCAAATTGGGGCAGTATGATGAGGCATTAAAGATTCTAATCAGAGCGGTTGAAATGGTAAAAGACGATCCAGTTGTGCTCGAACACATCGGAGATGTCTATCATGCTCAGGGACATAAGGAGCAGGCAAAGGAATTCTACAAAAAGGCAACCGAATCCGATGAAAAAGAAGAAGGACTGAAAGAGCGTGTAGAGAAGAAGATTCAAAATTTAAAATAGATGAAAAACTCGTTACTCGTTACTCGTTACTCGCCACTCTCTTTAAGGGCCCCTGCAAAGATAAACTGGTTTCTATCAGTTCTCGAAAAACGGAAAGATGGTTACCATAATATTCAAACTATGATGCAGTGTGTCAGCCTTTTTGATAACCTGATATTTGAATCCTCAGAGACTATAGAAGTGATGGGTGATTTAGACATTCCCGTTCAAGACAATCTCGCTTACAAGGCAGCGTCTTTGCTTAAACAATACACCTCTTGTAAAGGAGGAGCAAGGATACGCTTACAGAAGGAAATACCGATTAGTGCTGGACTCGGAGGCGGTAGCAGCGATGCCGCATCAGTTCTTTTAGGGCTTAACATATTATGGAGACTTAAACTAAGGACTGATGAGTTAAGCTCGATAGGGATGGAAATAGGATCAGATGTCCCGTTTTTCGTAAACGGTTTGTCTGCATTTGTGGAGGGTAAAGGCGAAAAGATAACACCGCTGCAAATGAACAACCCCTTTGTGATTCTTCTCGTAAAGCTTGATATAGCTGTCTCCTCTGCCTGGGCATATACATCCCTCGACACGCTCAGGATGCACAGAATCAAAAACAGCAAGTTGACAAAAAAACCTGTTGATATTAAACTTTTCTGTCAGGCTCTGAATAAGCAGGATTTCGCCTCTCTGAATACCATACTTCATAATGACCTCGAAAGGGTTGTTTTTGAAAGATACCCTGTGGTTGGAGAGATTAAGGATAAAATGGTTCAAGAGGGAGCAATAATTTCTGCAATGAGTGGCAGCGGCCCTGCTGTTTTTGGGGTCTTTCGTAGTAAAGATACAGCAGAAAAAGCCGCTGAGGCAATAAAGTCTTCCGTTGATGGTGGATGGTGCAGGGTTGTTGAATCATTAGTGTAAACTTTTAACTTTAAACTTTGAACTTATATTGGGGCGTAGACAAACGGCAAGTCAGGAGACTTTGGATCTCCCATCTGGAGGTTCGAATCCTCCCGCCCCAGCCAACCCGAATTTGCTGTGCAAATTCGGGAGTTAAAAGTTGAAGGGGGTATAATGCCAGAAGGAATCAAGCTTTTTAGCGGCAATGCACATAGGGCGCTTGCCAAAGAAGTTGCACAATATCTCACCATATCTGCTGGAGATGCAACAGTTGCAACATTTAGCGACGGTGAGATTATGGTGCATATCAATGAAAATGTACGGGGGACTGATATTTTTGTTTTACAGCCAACCTGTATGCCAGTAAATCATAATTTAATGGAACTGCTGATAATGATAGATGCACTGAAGAGAGCTTCTGCAAGTAGGATAACCGCTGTCATGCCCTATTATGGTTATGCAAGGCAGGACAGAAAGGTTCAGCCAAGGGTTCCAATATCTGCGAAGCTTATCGCTGATTTATTAACCGCTGCGGGTGCAAACCGGGTACTTACTGTAGACCTCCATGCAGCACAGATTCAAGGGTTTTTTAATATCCCTGTTGACAATCTCTATGCATCGCCCGTTCTGCTTGATTATGTGCGGAAAACGTATAATCTCTCGGACCTTGTCATCGTCTCTCCTGATGCAGGTGGTGTTGAGAGAGCAAGGGCCTTTGCTAAAAAGCTTCATTGCTCTATTGCAATTATTGACAAAAGACGTATAGCAATGGATGTTTCAGAGGCAATGAACGTGATTGGTGAAGTTGAGCAGAAATCCGCTCTTATCCTCGATGATATGATAGATACCGGCGGAACAATCACTCAGGCTGTGACAGCCTTGAAAGACAAGAGAGCAAAGCAGGTTATCGCTGCCTGCACGCACGCAGTCCTTTCAGGTTCTGCAGTTGAAAAAGTAAACAATTCAGCCATTGAAAATCTCATCGTCACAGACACAATACCCCTGAACAGCAAAAAAGACCAGTGCAGCAAAATCACTGTTCTGAGTATAGCACCTCTCCTTGGAGAGGCAATCAGGAGGATTCATGAAGAATCTTCAATCAGTTCGCTTTTTGTATGATAAAGGATAAGCCACAGAGAACACAGAGGACACAGAGAGGATAGGATAAATTGTATATGCATCAATATAATGAAATTCTCTGTGGTCTCTGTGGTTAAGATTTGACGATATTAGAGGAGGAAGAAATGGAAAAATTCACTATTCATGCTGAGAAAAGGGAAGAGGTTGGGAAGGGAGTTGCACGTTCCCTCAGAAGAAAGGATATGATTCCTGCAATTCTTTACAGAGGTGGGGGATCTATCCCCATAAAATTTTCCAAAAAAGAGCTTGCACAGTTCATTAATACAACAGCAGGCGAACAGGT
>JAGUWT010000101.1 GCA_020062205.1 Thermodesulfovibrionales bacterium | reverse complement strand
GCATAGTCAGTCCTACAGGGACAACAGCAATGGATACAACGTATGGATAAAATCTGTAAAGGTCGTTGATTGTCTTAGAAAGCTCTTGCCCGTCATTGTACCCTGGGCAGAGAACAATCTGGGCATGAAGCCGTATTTTGTTGTCAGTAAAAAATTTAATTTCCTTGAGGATATCAGGAGCCTTTGCATTTCCAAGAAGTCTATTCCGGATTGTTTTGTTTGTTGAATGTACAGAGATATACAGTGGACTTAACCTCTGTTCAGTAATGCGTCTCTTGTCCTCCTTGCTCAGATTAGAGAGTGTAATGTAATTTCCATAGAGAAAGGACATCCTGTAGTCATCGTCTTTTACATAGAGTGTTTTGCGCAGCCCCTTGGGAAGCTGTTTGACAAAACAGAATATACAGTTGTTTTTACATTGCGTGACCTTGAAGGGCTTAAAATCAATGCCGACTTCCTTGCCTGGTTTCCTGGTTATTTGAACATTGATCTTTTCCCCTGTCCTTTCAGCCTCTATTGTAAGCTCGTCATCTGTACTGCAAAACATGAAATCTATAGGGTCACGAAGTTTCTGTGAATTTACAGAAAGGAGTATATCACTAGGGAAAAGCCCTGCTTTCTCTGCTAAGCTGTTTCTATGAATACTGTCTATCTCGATGCCATATTTAACTTGCATGCGTTAGTTTTAATCCTCTGTAAATATAGTGGAGTCCGGATAGAATAGTAAATGACGCAGTTATCCATTGAAGAATCTGGTGGATATCTGGCAGGAAAAGAAGATTGATATCGATGAGTACGTAAGCGATGAGCATACTCTGTAACCCTATGGCAGTTTTGCCGAGTATTGAAGGTTCTACCCTAGATGTATCTTTGATAAGATAGAGGAGAAACCAGCCTGTAATAACAATGATGTCTCTGCTGATAACAGTGATAGTAAGCCATTTCGGTATCAACCCATATGTTGATAAAATGATGAATGCTGTAACTAACAGGAATTTATCGGCGAGGGGGTCGAGAAATCTTCCTAATTCAGTTTTCTGATTCTTCAGACGTGCAAAGAGTCCGTCAAACATATCGGTCAGAGCCGCAATGAGAAAAAGATAGAGTGCATAGTCATACCGTTTATATACTATTGCGGTTATAAAGATGGGTATGATAACTATTCTCGATATTGTCAGAGCATTGGGAAGATTCAGAACCCCCACAATCAGCCTCCACCTAAACAGTTACAAGTAATGAGTTATAAGTAATGAGTCATAAATACAATGAAGCGTATCACTTGTTACTCGTCACTTTTTGTTATGGGATGTTAAATGGTAATCCTTGAAATCCGAGTTTCACTTGGAGATTATTATAACACGTACGCTTTATCTTGCCATTCATATACGATAGCAACATTGCAGCGTGGCATTTCTCAACTGCAAAACCATGTTTTATTGATTCGGAGAGGGCCGTTAATAATTGCCTTTTTGCCTGTACATTTCTATCCGTAAGAAGGTCTATCTCTCCGAGACAGAGCCTGCAGTAGATAATCCCTCGCGGGTCTTTTGTCTTTTTAAAAAGTTTCATAGCATTGAAAATGTAATCGCAGGCCTGCTTGTAGTTGCCTGTCATCATATATGTTGCACCAAGGCTCCACAGGGTATATGAATAACTAACTATATCCCCGATCTTTCTATATAATGTGGTTGCATTTCTGAGATGAGCCAATGCGCGTTTATAATCCTTGAGCATCCTGCATGCGTTTCCCATACCACAATAAGAGTAGGCTTTACCGAAAATATCATCCATGGTACTGAATAGTCTGTTTGCAGCAGTGTAATACGCAAGAGAGTCATCAAATCGTCCAGCAACGCGAGAGGTTCCACCGAGACCGCACAAACAATAACCAATACCTGATTGGTGTTTCAATAATCTATATATCTTCAGTGATGATTGAAAGGTCTTGATCGCTTCTCTTATCTTTCCCCGTATTCGTAAAGTTCCTGCCTCTGCCCAGAGTGTAAAGGCAATGCCTTCCGAATCACCTTGTCTAAGGTATATTTTTTTTGATGTGTGGATAGATTGTATGGCCTCTCTCCACTTACCTTGAGCCCTGAATGAAAGCCCGAGTCCGATAATGGCATCAGCAACGCTCATTGAATCTTTATTTTTTCTTGCGAGTGTGATTGCATCAGAATAATTTTTGACAGCAGCATCAAAATTACCAACCATCCTATAGGTGTCACCCAGGGACAGCAAGCAATAGAGTATTCCATCATGGTCATAGAGCTTTGTATATCTTTGCAATGCCCTTTTAAAGAGCCTCAGGGATTGAGGATATAAGGATTGTTCTCTGAATTTTTCAGCTTGATTCAGTATGCTTTCAATTTCCAAGGTATTCTCTGAGATTTTTCATAAATGTCTTATAATCCCCGGAATGAAAAAAGGCAGAACCCATAACAAGGATGTCAGCACCTGCAGATTGGATAGATTTTGCGTTATCTGGTTTTATCCCACCATCAACTTCTATAAGGGTTGACAGTCCCTTATCATTCAAGAGACTTTTTAAGAGTTTTATTTTTTCGATAACCTGAGGTATAAACTCCTGGCCCCCAAACCCTGGGTTTACAGACATTAAAAGAACCATGTCTACATCTGAAAGCACATGCTCAAGGCTCCATACCGGTGTTGCAGGATTAATAGAGACACCAGCCTTTACCCCGCTTTCCTTCATCCACTGTATGGTCCTGTGGAGATGGACTGAAGCCTCAAGATGCACTGTCAGATAATCTGCTCCTGCCTTTATGAAGTCCCCTAAATATTTATCCGGTTCTTCTATCATGAGGTGGACATCCAGGGGCAGAGAGGTAATCGTCCGGATTAATCCTACTATTGAGTGCCCTATGGTTATATTCGGGACAAAATGGCCATCCATAATATCAATGTGGAGCATATCAGCTCCTGCTTCCTCAGTAGCCTTTATCTCTTCCCCGAGTTTCAAAAAATCAGCAGAGAGTATTGATGGCGCTATCTTAACCATAGTATCTCCTTTTTCATCCTTCATCCCTCATCCTTCGTTCTTTGTTATTTCAGAGTTTTCTGTGGGTAATTGCATTATTGTGGGTAATTATTCCGTTTGTAAATAAATTGTATCTCCCTTTTTCATATGGGTACCAGGCCAGGGTTTTTGTGCCTTCACATGATTCCCATATCCTCCAATTTCTATTTTTACGTTTAATCTTTCTGCAATCTCCCGTGCCTGTTCAAGAGACATGCCTTTAAAGTCAGGGCAGTAATAGATTACCTCATGAGGGCCGAGACTAACAAGTACCGTGATTGTATCACTTACTCTTTCATCTGGTGTAGGTTTTTGGGCCAGAATCCTATCTTTTTCAACTGTATCCGAGTGTACCCGTATTACTTTTGCTATCTTTAATCCTTTCTGAAGTAACAGATACTCTGCATTGAGGAGTGTTTCATTGACGAGAACAGGGACTGAATATACCCTCGGACCTTTGCTAATGATAACCTTTATGCCCCTTCGTTCTTTCACCTTATTACCGGGTGGGACATCCTGCCTGAGTATGTAACCTGGTGGAACGTTCGAATCATGGTCTTCACCTTCGATTTTGAGGTAAAGTCCTTTTCCTGTAAGTAACTCATTTGCTTCTACAAGATTTTTACCATGCAATGGAGGCACTTCTACTGTCCGACTAAAGCTCAAAATCTTGAATGTGAGATAACCAAAAACGAGGCCGACGAATATGAGTGCAAATATATAAAGGGGAATTTTTATAAGATTATTCATCATGGTGGCTGAAGAACTCTATTGCTTCTTTGACCTTCTCCAGATCTACGCTGGTGTTGAGGCAAGGTCCAAAAGGGCGCTTGTTTGGTATACCCAAAATTGGGAGAGGATAGGTATCAGCTATCCCGCTACTCAGGTCATTCTCACATGCTACGGCAATCACTGCCTCAGGTTTCACTTCACTGATAATCCTCCTTGCAAGCGATCCGCCGGTTGCAACAAAGAGGTTGATGTGATTTTCATCTGCAATCTGAATCAGTTTGCTTATTTTACATCTGCCACAACTTTTACAATTGTAAATATTGTAGGTTAGCCTGATATCACATTCGTTTACCTGTAAGCAATGCGGAAGGAGAAGCAGGATTCTATGTATTTTATTCCGTTCTTTTTGAACGAGTTTATTATTCATCTGAATAATAAACCGCTGATAATCTTCCTTCTTATTTTTGAGAAAAGATCCAATGAGCATGAGGAGGGGATATAAAACTTTCAGCGTAAACCCTCTCAGCCATCTATGGCTTATCAAAAAAAGTCCCTTCCTTTAAACGCCTTCCCCGGAGAAAGGCTGCAGCAGACATCGGCTTTTTACCCTCTGGCTGGATCTCCACGATCGAAATGAGACCATCACCTGTACCAATAAGCAGCTCTCCTGCCACTGTTTTCTCAATCCTGTATGGCAGACCGGAGCCCTGAATCACTTTAACATGGTTAATTTTAATCCTTTCTTCATTGAAATAACAATAGGCACCGGGCCATGGATACACCCCTCTAACCAAATTGAATATTTCGTGTGCGGTCTTTGACCAGTCAATCTTTCCATCATCTTTTTTGAGAGGAGGGGCATAACTTGGAATCCCCCGTTGAGGGATTGGATGAATAAAACCATCTTTTATGCCTTTGAGAGTTTTTATTAATAAGAGTGCCCCCAGCTCTGAGAGTTTTTTACCAAAAGTTTCTGCATTATCATCTTCGGCTATATCAGTTTCTTCCTGCAAGAGGATATCCCCTGTGTCAAGTCCTTCATCCATCAGCATCGTTGTTATCCCGCTCTTTTTTTCCCCACTGATTAGTGCCCACTGGATAGGAGCAGCACCTCTGTATTTTGGTAATAGAGAGGCGTGTACATTGATACAGCCAAAAAGAGGAAGTTGGAGAATCGCTACAGGCAAAATCTTGCCATATGCAACAACAACGATGGCTTCCGGTTGTATTGCTGAAAGTTCACTCAAAAAGAGAGAGGCTTTGATATTTGCTGGCTGTAAAATCTTTATCCCCCTCTCAAGAGAAAATTCTTTTACGGGGGGAGGGGAGAGTGTACGATTTCTTCCTTTTCTTTTGTCAGTCTGGGTGACAACTGCACGGATATCTTCTCCTGATTGAAGGAGTGCACTCAATGATGGGACGGCAAATGAAGGTGTACCAAAGAAGACTATGCGCATCTAAATTTCAGGTTAAAATTATCAATGAACAATTATCAGATTACATGTTACTGAGAAGACCATAGGTAAAACCACATCCTGTTAATGATTTCTGTCATTGCGGCTTGTCCGCAATCCTTCTTTCTCCTGTCATTCCGACTCTTGTCCCCGCCCTGTCGGGGATCGGTTCGGGATCCTTCTGGCTTGTCCAGAATCGTTCAGAGAGATTCCAGACTTCGACGTGAGCTCAGTCGAACGACAAGCTGGAATGACAAACAAGGTAAAGATTCCCGACAAGCCTGCCCTGCTTCGCAGAGCGAGGCCAGGGCGGGAATGACATACAATGTGCCCTTACT
>JAGUWT010000207.1 GCA_020062205.1 Thermodesulfovibrionales bacterium | reverse complement strand
GCACTCAAGGAATACCAGTTTAATGAAGCGGCAGGCAGTATATACCAATTTATTTGGCATGAATTCTGTGACTGGTATATAGAGATGGCGAAATCCGAGATCGAAGATCCACAGTCGAAAAGGAATGTTCTGTTGTGTCTCATCAATACCCTTGATGCATCCCTGAGACTCCTCCATCCTTTCATGCCCTATGTTACCGAGGAAATATGGCAAACGATAAAACAAGTCAGCAGGCAGCAGTCAGCAGTCAGCAGGCAGAAAGATAGTATTATGGTTTCTGATTATCCAAAATCTTTGTTGAAAGATGATAAAGCTGAAGAAGATATGTCTTACATTATTGAAGCTGTGACAGGAATAAGGACGATAAGGGGAGAATTGAATATTTCTCCAGCCCTTAAACTTAATGTATCAATCAAGACTTTTTCTAACGCATCAGAAAAGATACTGAAGGAAAATGTAAAATACATTAAAAGACTTGCAAGGGCAGAGTATATCGAGATAGGGAAGAATGTTGAAAAACCGGCAGACTCTGCAACTTCGGTTAAAAGCTCTATTGAAATATATGTTCCTCTGAAGGGGGTCTTGAATATCGAGATAGAAATGAATAGACTTAAGAAGGAGGGAGCAGAGGTTGATGAGTCGATTGCCTTTTTGAATAAAAAGCTTCTCAATGATGACTTCATGCAGAGGGCACCTGCAGAGGTGGTGAAAAAAGAAAAGGCACGATATGAAGAAATAATGCACAGGAAAGAAAGAATACTGAAGAGTATTGCGATGATTAAAGAGGTAGGAGGTGAGAAATAATGTATGATAAAGAGAAGGAACTGGAAGCGAGTGACCTTGAATTCATCGAGGGAGAATTTGTCAACATAAGACAGAGTACCATCAGGGCTGTTGAAGGAGGTCATATCGAGCTTCAACAGGTTGGAGCACTCAGTATAGATGGAGAAAGGATAGAGGTTACACAAGGTGCCACAGCTCTGCTAAGGGGAAATGAGATAAGCCTGAACCAGAGTATCAGTGCTATTACTGCTGCTGATAATGTATCAATCAATTTTTCATGCTCTCCCGTGTCCATTTCAAGGGAGCAGACATCGATTAACAGCTCTGCTGTCGGCTTTATGGCTGGAAGGAATGTGAAGTCAGAGAACACGTCGGCATTTCTTGTTCTTGCTCAGAAAATGGAAGGAACGATAACGACACTCCTTGACTGGCGCTCTGCACTTGCATTAGGTGCTGTTGTTGGTGGAATATGGGGGCTCTTTTCTTTATTGAAAAGAAAATAGGATGGAGATTCCTCATAGTATCATTGATTTTATACGCGATGCCCTGAAAGAGGATATAGGCCCTGGCGATATCACCACATCTTTCCTGATACCTGAAGAAAGTGAATCGAGGGCAATTTTTATTGCGAAGGACAATTTTGTGCTTGCAGGACTTCCCTTCGCAAGAGAGGTTTTCAGGATACTAAACCCGTCTGCAGTTTTTAGGATGTTTCAAAGAGAAGGGGCCAGTGTCAGGAAAGGAGATGTGCTTGCAGAGGTTTTTGGGAAGACTCAAGTGATTCTTTCAGGAGAAAGGGTCAGCCTCAATATATTACAGAGACTCTGTGGTATTGCTACCTTGACCAGCATGTATGTAGATAGGATAAAGGGGCTGAAGGCCAGGATCGTTGATACAAGAAAGACATCGCCGTGTCAGAGGTTCATGGAGAAATATGCAGTCAGGATGGGTGGAGGAGATAACCATAGATTTGGTCTTTTTGATGGTATCCTGATAAAGGATAATCATATCAAGGCTGTTGGGAGCATTCAAAAGGCTGTAGGGTTGGCAAAAAGGAGTTACCATCTCTTAAAAATTGAGGTAGAGGTTGAGAATCTCCAGGATATCGAAGAGGCAATAGAGGCTGGAGTAGACATTGTAATGTTAGACAACATGTCGCTCACGGATATACGAGAGGCTGTAAAGGTTACTCAAGGAAGAGTCCTTTTGGAAGCCTCAGGGGGTGTCAACCTTGAAAATGTAAAAGAAATTGCAGAAACAGGTGTTGATCTCATCTCAGTGGGTGCACTTACTCACTCAGCGGCGGCATCTGACATCAGCTTGAAAATAACAGAGTAAATTTGGTATAGTAGTATTATTTGGTATAGTAGTATTATATTGTATGAATCTTTTTTATACACAAAGGGGGGGAAATGACTCTTAAGCAGATAAAAGAGATTGCCAAAGGAAAAGGCATAAAAGCAGGGAATATGAAGAAGGAAGATGTTATCCGTGCCATTCAGCGAGATGAGGGGAACTTTGATTGTTTTGGCACTGCGGTATCCAGAGAATGTGACCAGTTGGACTGCCTTTGGAGAGAAGACTGCCTAAAATAATCCCAACTGATCAGTCTTCTGGATTCCCCGATCGAGTCGGGGAATGACGGTTATGTGGCCTTACTTATAAACATATCAGTAAGTAAATGCTCCCTTATTACCTCCAAAACACACCCACTCTAACCCTCCCCTCGACGAGTCGTAGACCATCAAGGGGGAGGGAATTTCTCATTATATTCTCCACACAATTCCCGGAAGAACCATAAATTATAGCTGCCTCTATTTTTTTTCCTAATCCTATGGACAATGGTGAAGGTTTTTCCTGTCCCTGGACCAGCAACAATCAACACATGTCCTTCTGTTGTTATTACAGCCTCTTTCTGGGACTCATTTAAGCCATGGGAAAAATTCATTATAACTAATGTTCCTGTCAAAAAATCTTGTTTGGCTACTTTTTTTTGTAACTTTCCCGATGTATTCAGGATAACTGCTTCATCTGTACTGTTCAGGCTTATCTACTATCCTTGCCCTGATAGGATTTAAATGTACATATCTGCTTAACTGAACAAGATAGGCGTCTTTTTCAACAAGTATTCCCTTGTACCTTCCCT
>JAGUWT010000267.1 GCA_020062205.1 Thermodesulfovibrionales bacterium | reverse complement strand
TTGAGATGCTTGGCAATCTCTCTATTAATTTGAATGGGCCCTGTTTTTTTACCTTCATAATCGAGGTGAAGCTTGTCTTCAATAATTCCGGTTACTTCTCCGTAACCTTCCATATAATCTTCGTCTTCAAAATCATCTACTGAAAATCTATCGCTGTTTTTATCACAGAGTTTATAGAGCAAAGAGGCGGCTTTCTCAACTCGCGGTAGGTCTTTGGCGGCTTTTTTAGTGGTTTCTACAACGTCATCCATAGCGCCTTCGGCAAGGAGTCCCTTTTTGTCGAGCCACTTGATGTATTTTTGTATAATTCCTGGCGCCGAAGTGTTCAGCCATGCCGGTCCGATGACTTTTCTGATTAAAAACCATTCAAGAAAGTTTGAGACCTGCCCGTCATGCAGTTCTTGAGTATCAGCAGTTAGAATGATACCTTCATCTTTATTCTCCTCGCAGGACAGTTCGCCGTAATTTGCGAGATAATCATGAAAAAGGTCTAAAACATATTCATAATTTTGAACTGTCTTAGAACTTAGTTTGTCGGATGTTTCCTTGAGAAATAATTTCATGCTTTCATCGATTCTCATAAATTCAAATCTCCTTTTATATGTCTTCACTCCGCCATTTTGCAGTGACAGTGAACAGTGTCAGTGACGGAGTGCAGAAAACAGAACACAGAACGTAGGCTAATAGAATATAGAAGACAGACGATAAAATTAGCAACATTAGAATGCGAATAGCGGTTTCTAATCCCCAATCCGACCAATTTACCCCCTAATCTTGCTAATCTTTAACTTTTCCCTTTTGCGTGCAGTATTGTAAGGCCGACAAGCTCTTTGTCATGATAGTGATAAATAATATCGTCCTCCATTATGCTGTCATTTGCCTGCTGCGGCTTCCTGAAACTAATATAGAGGACATCCGCCTCATCATCATAGTCAACCCAGATACGCTTAGAAGGCATCTTTAACAGATATGGAATAGATTCCAATATGCTGTCTACTTTCTCCATATAACTCCTTTTTTGATAATCCTTTCAGGTTCTGAGGTCATAAATGCTGTTATAACAAACCCTTCTTTTTCCTTCTCTTTATATATTACAACAACATCCTTTTCTGAGATAGATGTCTTTTCAAGTCTTTATGCTCTTAGCCTGTTTTTAAACAACCCTTTCCCCTGTTTTGATTATTTCAACAGCAAAGGGGTTGTTTTCATTGAATTCGTCAGTTAGATATGGATGGGGTTCAATGTTAAAATCTACATCACGGGCTATTTTCATGAGCAGAAATTTAAAATCAAAACCATCCCCGATAAATTTTTTTGTTACAATCGCTACATCTATATCGCTCCAATCCGTAGGCTTCCCTTCTGCATAAGAACCAAATAGATAAGCAGCAACAATATCAATATTTCTTTTTCTCAGTTCGTCTACATATTTTTGAATTGATTCGAGTATCAGCCTTTTATCTTTTGTTGCAGCCATGTTCTTAGCTCCTTTATTTTTTCAATATTTTTCTCAGCAAATTCTTTTGTGCATTTTTTATAAAAATCCTTTTTATAATCTTCATATCGTGTTTCGATATTAAATAGAGTGATATACTGCAATGAATCTTTTTGTTCATATGAATCGTTTCCAGGGCTTTTCAAATCTCTCAAGGATTTCTTTCATATCCAATATATCTGAAAATTGCTTCAGCCATTTCCTTATATAACGAACATCGAGTTTTTTGCCCTGACGCATAATAATGCCTTCTATATCAGTCAAATCCTGCGGTCTCCCTGCGACAGCTTTGTGAATAATGAGGTCTTCTGCAGAACATATTCTGACAACATAATTCTTATAAAGTTTGCAATCTACCGCTCTCTCCATCACTATTTTTTCATAGCCTGGCATACCGAAGGAGATGTCTATTTCATACCCTTTTTTACTTTTAATAAGGCAGATCCTGTTGGTAATCGCAAACTTTAAAGCATCAGGAATTCGTGGTGAAAAAACAGCGAGAATTTTTTTTACAATTTTTTCTTCATCTCCTAAATTGACAAGAATGGTAACATCCACATCACGGGTAAACCGGGGTTCTCCCCACCATTGCACAGCAATGCCACCAATGAGCACATAAGGGATACCTTCTTTAGTAAAAAATTGATCAATTTCCCATATGGCTCTGAATTGTGAATTCACGGGCTTTTTCTCGTGATCACAGCTTTATTAATTTATTAAATAGTCGTCTCCTGTTTAAGAGGAACGATATTCTTTGTTTCTCCAGCCTTCCAAAGTTTTCTTTTATAGGGTTTGCTTCCCACATTTTGCAAAGGGCATCGTATTCAAGCAATGAATCTTTTCCAGTCAATTGAGCAAGCCGAAATTTCCTTTCTTGCATAATTAATTCATTAGCTTTTTTGTAGCCTTTAAGAAGGTTTAATAAAGAAGATTTTTGTTGTTTAATTGTGATTTTTCCCATCTCCAATATCTTCCTCCCAGAACCTTTTTACCTCTTTGGGCAAGAAGTTTTTTATGCGGTTGAAAGAGTCGTAGAAAGTGGGAAAAACTCTGTGTCCTCTGTGGTTTATTTCACTGTACCTTTTAGGATTTTTTGCTTGTTTTTGTGAAAAAGGATGTGAGTTTCTTAATGACATTCGTGCTCTGGCAGTTTGTACAGGTGATCGTTGGATTTGTTTCAAATTCCTTGATCGAAAGGTAAATGGTAAAATCCTTTTTACAGTCTTTACAGGTATATTCATATGCTGGCATATTGGTACCTCCTGCTGTTGTTAATGTAATATTCCTTCAAAATCCTTTTCATTCACTGGGCCATAGACTGTGAGTGAGAAACACTCCTTTTTGATGAGCTTTTCTGAAAGTTCTTTGATATTATTGAGGGTAATTGAATCAACCTCTCTCATGATCTCCTTTGGAGAGTAATATCTGCCCAGGTATATTTCTTGACGTGCAATATTATTCATGCGGCTGCTTGTTGATTCAAGACCCAAAACAATATTTCCCTTGAGCTGGCTTTTTGCACGATTGAGTTCTCCCTCACTCAGGGTATCCTTTAAACTATGCATCTCTTCCAGAACTAATTCCAATACTTCTCTCACCCTTTTCTTGCTGACGCCGGCATAGATGCCCCATACACCTGTATCAAAATATGATGCAAGAAAAGAATATATTGCATAGGCAAGACCCCTCTTTTCCCTTATCTCCTGAAAAAGCCTTGAGCTTATTCCAGCACCCAGAATGGTGTTCAGTACAAAAAGGCTGTACCGTTGTTCACTTGCCTGAGAGATTCCTTTGACACCTAAACAGATATGTGCCTCTGAAAGTTCCTTGTGAAAAACCCTGACTGTATTGTTAAAGTCATACAGGGTGCTTCTCTCAGGCTCAGAACCTCTCCTCAAGTTACCAAGATTTTTATTCAGCATGTGTATGAGCTGTTCAGGATCAAAATTCCCTGCACAGGATATAACTACATCCTTTGTACCGTAATATGTTTTGATGTGAGAAAGGAGGTCATGTCTCGTAAATGATCTGATTGTCTCTCTGCGTCCGAGAACTGGCTGTCCAAGATCTGTATGACCCCAAATGGTCTGATTAAACAGGTCATGAACATAGTCGTCAGGTGTATCCTCAACCATTTTTATTTCCTCTTTGATGATCTTTTTCTCTTTCTCAACATCTTCTTCAGGAAATGTAGAATGGAGGAAAATATCTGACAATAATTCAATGCCCTTATCGATATATTCATCAAGGATTTTTACATAGAATGTTGTACTCTCCTTGGAAGTGAATGCATTGAGATCTCCACCGAGAGAATCGATCTCAACAGCAATATCCTTTGCTGTTCTCTTCTCTGTCCCTTTAAAAAACATGTGTTCGAGAAAATGTGATATGCCGTTTTTATCAGGAGGCTCGTTCCGTGAGCCAACCTTGACCCATATGCCAAGGGAGACAGATCGCATATTCTTCATTTGTTCCATCAACACATGTATCCCGTTGAGGAGGTGTTCTTTTCTAAACATACCTTATCAGTTAAACCCGCTTTTTATTTTCCCCTTCTTTCATCGCCTCTTTTCGGGACAGACGAATCTTTCCAGACCTATCGATCTCTAAAACTTTTACAAGAACTTCATCCCCTTCTTGTATCTCGTCTGTTACCCTCGCTATCCTCTTTTCTGATACCTGTGAGATATGAAGCAAACCCTCAGTTCCAGGGAAGATCTCAACAAATGCTCCGAAATCAAGAATCTTTTTTACCTTACCGAGGTAAATCTTACCGAGTTCAGCCTCAGCCGTAATGCTATTTATTATCTCCATAGCCTTTTGCGCTGATTCTCCATCTGGAGAGGCTATGTTGATAAGTCCGCTGTCTTGTATATCTATCTTTACGCCGGTCTGTTCTACGATGCCACGTATAACTTTCCCACCTGTTCCTATTACATCACGAATCTTGTCTTGCTTAATCTGCATCGTATAAATCCGTGGTGCAAAAGGTGCAAGGTTTTCCCTTGGTGCATTGATGATTTCATTCATCTTACCAAGGATATATAGTCTCCCCTGACGTGCCTGCTCGAGCGCCTTTTCCATAATTTCCCGTGATATACCGCTGATCTTGGTATCGAGCTGGAATGCTGTAATACCCTTCTCTGTTCCGGTCACCTTAAAGTCCATATCCCCTAAATGATCTTCAAGGCCAAGGATATCAGTAAGAATAATAATCTTTTCATCTTCTTTTATGAGCCCCATTGCTATGCCTGCAACATGTGTTTTGATAGGAACACCTGCATCCATTAATGCAAGAGAGCTGCCGCATACTGTTGCCATAGAAGACGATCCGTTTGATTCTAATATGTCTGAGACTATCCGTATGGTATATGGGAATTCTGCCTTTGATGGTATGATAGGTTTGACCGCCCTTTCAGCAAGCATACCATGCCCAATTTCACGTCTCCCAGGCGATCCCAATCGCTTTACCTCACCTACACTGAATGGTGGGAAATTATAATGCAACATGAATATTTTTGAAGACTCACCATCAAGTGAATCTATCCTCTGTTCATCATCAGCAGTCCCGAGGGTTACCACAGCAAGGCATTGCGTCTCTCCCCTGACAAAGAGCGCTGAGCCATGTGTTCTTGGGAGAATACCAACCTCGGCACTAATTTTCCTTATTTCGTCAGGTTGTCTTCCATCTGCCCTTATTTTCTCATTGATGATCATACCTCTCACAAGGTTTTTCTCAAGATCATTAAATACAGTAGCGATATCCATTGCTAAGTCAGACTCACCAGTATTCAGCTTCTCTATTACCTCTTTGAGAATTTCATCAAGTGCATGTTGTCTTCTCATTTTGTCAGGGATAGTAATAGCAGCCTTTATCTTTTCCAAAGAAAACGCTGTAACAGCATTCTTGAGGTCTTCATTGATAACAGGTGTTATTACAGGTCTCTTTTCTTTGCCAGCGATAGATTGTAATTCTTTCTGAGCAGCACATATGCGCTTGATCTCCTGGTGTGCTACAGCTAATGCCTCGAGGAGATCATGCTCTGATATTTCCTGACTTTCACCCTCAACCATCATAATGGCATCTTCGGTACCAGCCACAATAAGGTTAAGGTCACACTCCTCGACTTCTTTCATGTCAGGATTTATTACAAATAAGCCTGCAATCCTCCCTATCCTCACCGCCCCTATTGGACCATTGAATGGGATGTCAGAGATGGTGAAGGCAGCAGACATGCTTATTATTCCAAGGATATCAGCAATATTTTCGTCTCCATAGGAGAGAACATTGGCTATGCCCTGGGTCTCTGATGAAAAACCCTTTGGCAACAGTGGTCTTACTGGTCTGTCAATAAGACGTGAGGTGAGTATCTCTTTCTCTGTAGGTCTCCCTTCGCGTTTAAAAAACCCTCCGGGAATCTTTCCTGCTGCGTAAGCCTTTTCCTGATAATCTATGGTAAGGGGGAAAAAATCTAATCCCTTTTTTTCTTTCTTTTCAGCGACAATCGTAGCAAGAACAACGCTATCCCCACATTGAGCGACTACTGCGCCGTCTGCCTGTTTTGCAATCTTGCCTGTTTCGAGTTTTAATATCCTTCCGCGAACATCAACCTTTACGTTCTTCATTATTTTCTGAGTCCTAACCTTTCTATCATCTTTTCATATCGCTGCCTGTTTACAGCTTTGAGATAGTCAAGCAATCTCCTCCTCTGGCTAACCAGCTTCAATAAACCCACCCTTGAGTGATGATCTTTCTTATGGATCTTGAAATGTTCGGTTAGGTAGTTTATCCTTTTGCTCAGTAAAGCAATCTGCACTTCAGGAGAACCAGTATCGGTATCATGAACCCTGAAACTACTCACTATTTCTTGTTTATGTACCTTATCAATTGCCATTCATTCACCACCTTTTACATAATGTTGTGAGTTTAACAATACCACATAATCCTTGTTTCTGTAAAGATAATTGCGAAACAGATCGAATCCACATCATGCATTATTCCGGTTAATCTTGAGTATCTTTAA
>JAGUWT010000273.1 GCA_020062205.1 Thermodesulfovibrionales bacterium | reverse complement strand
ATTTTACCACATTTTGAATACTTCAAAATAAACTATACCGGGAAGGGGGGTGCGGACTGAGACATCCTTCCCATTATCTGTCTTAGGATAAAATTATTCCTTAGGGCCTTTTCTTTTCATCCTCTCCATCTGCTTCATCATACCCCCCATTCCCATAACTTCTTGCATACTATTTACCTTTTTAAAATTAGCAGGGACTTCAAACATAGATGCCCTGGCAGCACCAACTTTAATCTCTTTGAGCTCGGTGACCATTTTATCTAAACCACCATGTCGTTTATCTGGAGGAATAATCATCTCATTCCGGATCGGCAATCCTCCAAGGTCCTGAGCCTCCCAGATGACGGCCCTGTATTTTTCTGCTGGCTTATCTTTCAGATAAAATGTCGTATCGTATTTGATGCACGGATGACCATCAATGGTTTCTGATCCTATCTTCTTCTTCTCAAAAACAACCTGTGGGTCATAGACAGAGGGAGTATCTTCCTTATAACCCTGTTCCATATAGGTCTTATTGACCGTTGACATCATGATCGTCTTCCTTGAGTCCATCGGGGATATGGTTACCATCCCCTCCATCATGGGATTTTCCATTCGTGTCTTGTTGCCCATCTTGGCCATAGGCATCACCATGCCCTGCATAACCATCTTGGCAGTAAAATTCTCAGGTGGAGCAGCGAAAACAGAGCCAATAATGAATAAAATACCTGTTACAATACATATCAAAAACAGTTTCTTCATCTTTTTCCTTCCCATAATTTCCTCCCTTTCTATAACCATTTCTTCCTCTTGAAATAAAACACCATTGATACACCGATGGAAACCATAACAAGCGAAATCAACGGATAACCCCATCGCCATTCAAGCTCTGGCATATATTTGAAATTCATGCCATAAACACCTGCCAGAAATGTGAGTGGCATAAAAATCGTAGCAATAATTGTCAATACCTTCATCACCTCGTTAATCCTGTTACTGATACTCGAGAGGTAAATATCAAGCATCCCTGAGAGGATATCACGGAATGTTTCGATCGTATCTATTACCTGAATTGTGTGGTCGTATACATCTCTCAGGTACATTCGTGTAGTCCCTTTGAATAATGGAGATTCTCCCCGTTCCATGGCACTGATGACCTCACGTAAGGGCCAGACGGATTTCCGCAAAAAAATCATCTCACGTTTTAAATTATGGAATGCCTGTAAGGTTTTCGGCGTTGGATTGGATACCAATTCTTCTTCTATGAATTCTATCTTTTCGCCAAGTTTTTCGAGGATGATGAAATACGTGTCAACGATCGAATCTATCAATGCATAAGCAAGATAGTCTGACCCCATCTTCCGCATACGACTTTTCTCATTCCTGATTCGTTCTCTCAATGCATTAAAAACGTCGCCTTTGATCCCTTCCTGGAAAGAGATGACGAAATTATTACCAAGGATCATACTTATCTGTTCTGTGATGATGCCATTCGTTTTCTCGTCGGAATACAACATTTTTAAAACAATATACATATACTCGCCATAATCCTCTAACTTCGGGCGTTGGTCTGTGTTCAGGATATCTTCCAGTACGAGTGGATGCAATCCAAAGCAGTTACCGAATTGTTCTAAGGTCTCAATATTTGAAATACCTTCTATGTTTATCCATTTTATAGTCGTACTGTCTTTATAGGGAATGCATTCATCAATCTTTCCTAATTCTCTTTCTTGCAGGTGTGTCTCATCATAGTCAATGATGGTAATCTTCGTTACCTCAGTCCTTTTTTCACCAATATGAACAAGGGTGCCAGGTGGAAGGCCAACCTTTTTAGCTCGACCCTTTAAAAGTTTAGACATGTCGTTTTACCTGCTTGTGAAACCTTCCTGTGTGTCAGGTCTATGTGTTCTCATAAATTTTTTATATCATCTTGAGAAATGACGTGTAAATGAATCCTCTCGTCTTTATCGACGGTGTCAAATAAAATATCTGCAGCTTGTTTTATTTCGTTTAATCTATCAGTAACCAACACAAGGCGGAATCTGTTCAATCTTAAACTGTCTCTTTCATTTTTCCCCATGCTAATCAATAATGGCACAATATCTTTCAGAGAATCTGGATTATTCGCCTCTATGACATATATCAGAAGCCTGTTCCCAATATTTATTTTCTTGCTCAATACAATGTCATCCTGTAATCGAATATTCGACTGACAATCTATGTATTGAAATACTTCATCAGGACAGGCACAACCCAGGGTTTGTTTCACAAAGATTTTTATGTTTTCATTTTGTATCATAATGCAACGTTATCATTATACCAGAGCATCAATCAAACATCTAATTAAGCATCATAAGTGAGAGGAATGATGAGTTATTTCATTTATTTACAAACTTGATATTGAGAAGATGTGTTGAGCAAGAAATACAAGGATCATAGGAACGGACCAGCATTTCAATTGCAAGGGTTATTTCCTCATCACTTTTGTCGAGAATCTCAGGAACCAATTCCATCATATCGTACTCGATATTGCCGGTATTCTGATTTGTAGGGATAATGCAGTTAGCGTTGGTAATGATCCCGTTTTTATCTGTCTGATAATTATGGAACAGAATACCTCTGGGGACTTCGACTGCACCTACACCGTTGTCTGCCCTTACCGGAATCTTGTGCTGCTCATTCAATCCAACCACGATTTCCTCATCATAATGTAGAGAGGTATTTTTTAAGTCTTCCACAATAGATATTGCGTCTTCAAGACAGTGAAAACTCTCGACTAATTGTGCAACGGTGTTCAGGTAGGGATTAATGCATTTTGGCTTCAGTCCTACCGCAGTAGCTACTTCTTTTGCCTTTGGGTGGAGCTTTTCAGAATTCAGATTAAATCGTGCAAGAGCGCCCACCGCATATGATTCTCTGCTGAGCTTGGCATGTTTTGCTGAAGAGTGAGGGACTACAAATTCATTGGTAATTTTCTTATAATCTTTTTTATTCATTCGAACACCGTCTGTAGAACCGATATCACCCATCAATAAAGGATATTCACCATCATCGCTTATAAGTGCTACATATTCGGTATCCCGTTCGAATATAGGAAATTTCAATGAAGCAGCTAATTCTACTGTTGCGTCCATATCAGTTCTCATCTTCTTGAGCATATCGAGCATTGCGTCTAAGTCACTCTGCCTCGGGAGTTTTGTAAATCCTCCCACAATTGCAGATATGGGATGTACATGTCTGCCAACCAGGATATCACACATATCATTACAGGTCTTTTTCATGCGTAAAGCCCTGCGTACAACTTCATTATGACTGTTTATAAGAGGGACAAAGCTCTTAACACCCAATAGGTCTGGAGCTACCAGCAGATAGATATGCAAAATGTGACTGTCGAGCATCTCAAGGTGTAGAAGGAGTTTCCTCAGTTTTATAGTCTGTTCTGTTGGTGTGATGCCGAGGGCATCTTCTGCTGCCTGGATTGAAGCAAGTGTATGCCCGCATGCACAAATACCGCAGATTCTGCTGGTGATATGTTGAGCTTCAAATATCGAGCGGCCTCGCAACATTCCTTCAAAAAAACGCGGCGCCTCGACAATATCCAGACGGCAGGTATCTAATCTGCCTTCCTTGACATTGATAACAATATTCCCATGCCCTTCAACCCTTGTCAGGTATTCAACATTGATATTTATATTTCTTTTATCCATATTAACCAAGCTCCCTGCATTTGTTATACATGTTCATTTTATTCAAAATCAGATCCATAGGAATTTTATATTTTGCCAGCACGTCCTGCGCACCTTTCTCATTCGGGTTACTCACCATACCCCTGCAACCGTAACAGATATTACCGTTGTTTATGCACCAGGCATTACACCCTGCCCTTGTCACAGGGCCAAGACAGGTAACTTTTCTGTCATACATACAAACATTCTCATTCAGCTTGCATTCAACGCAAACAGGGTAGTCAGGCACATAATAAGGGACACCCTGTAAAACTGCCTTTAGAACTGCAACAAATTCCGGTATATAGACAGGACAACCATTGACGAAATAATCAACCTTGACTGTCTGGTGAACAGCTTTGGTCATTTCTGTCGGAAAGAACCGATAACTATCTCCGTATACATACTTCCTTATATCATCAAGGTTGAAATTGTTCTTCATGCCGTTTACCCCGCCGATCGTTGCACAGGAACCATACGCTATTAAAATCTTTGCTTTTTTTCGTATCCTTTGTATTCTCTTGACTGCATGGGGATTGGTAATACTTCCTTCTACGATGGCGATGTCCAGGTTCTTACCCCACTTTTCTGACATGACTTCTCTCCATTCAACTACATCTATCGATCCGAGGACATCTAACACATCTTCTCCAATGTTAGCAATCTGCAACTGGCATCCTTCACAGCAAGCAAAATCGAAAATACCAACCTTTGGTTTCTTCATACTAAAAAGCCTCACTCAAGTTTTTGATTTGTTCATAATGAAAGACAGGCCCATCCTGACAAACGTAGAGATTCTGAATCTGGCAGCGGCCACATTTTCCATTCCCGCATTTCATATTACGTTCAAAGGATAAAAGAATCTGACGTTCTGGAATCCCCTTTGCTATAAGTTCTTTTATCACAAAGTTATACATAATTGGCGGGCCAACTACTGCAGCAAATGTTCTCGAGGGTTCGATATCAACACCGGGTATGAGCGTTGTAATCACTCCAACATTTCCTGCCCAATCAGGGTCTGCACGGTCTACCGTACAGGCATAATGGAGATCTATGCGCTTAGTCCAGTGTTCAAGTTCATCGCTGAAGAGCATGTCCTTTGGTTCTTTACATCCAAATAAAATATGAACCTTTCCGAAATCACGGCGGTTATCAAGGACATACTGAATCAGAGACCGTAAAGGTGCAATGCCCAATCCGCCTGCTATAATCAATAAATCATTACCTTCGAGGATTCTTACAGGGAAGCCTTTTCCATATGGACCCCTTATGCCTATCTTATCTCCTGCTTTTAACTTATGTAGACTTCTGGTAACTTTGCCGACAGCCCTTATACATAAATCAAAGGAATCACGTTTTGCAGGAGATGAACAGATGGAAATGGGAACCTCTCCGATACCTAAGAGAGAGATCATAATAAACTGGCCTGGTTCGTGATCAAGTCTCTCGCCATCCATCAATACAATCTCAAAAAACTTTTCATTCGCCGTCAACTTTTTCGTTTGCAGGATTTTAGCTTTTTTTAATCTATAGCTTGAATCTTTTATAGCCACTTTTTCCATACCCTGTCCTCACTCTCTTTTATCAGTTCATTGAGGGTCTCTTTCAGGCTTATACCGGCCATGCACGTGCGGGTACACCTGCCACACCCTGTGCAGAAGAACCGTGAAAATCTATCAACAGGATACCTGAATTTACGGTAATACCTGTGCCTCTGTCTTGCAGATCGCTCCTTCCTGAAATTTATACCTCCGGCTACTCTGGCGAATGGCTCAAGCTGACAGGAATCCCAGACGCGATACCTGACTCCCCTCTTCAGGTTCAGTTCAAGTTCATCTCTTATGTCAAAACAGTAGCACGTGGGACATACATTCGTGCAGTTTCCGCATGCCAGGCATCGTTCTTCAAGGGCTTTCCATACGCGTGCCCTGAATGACATGTCAAATAGTTCAGGTATGTGTCTACGTTCTATGGAAACTTCGTTGCTAAATATCTTGCTCTTGTTATCACGCAATCTTTTGAGCTCTTTTATATGCGACATATCAGCTTTTTCAAAAGATTTTATTATATCAATAATTTCATCTCCTGTTTGGGTATTTACATGAACAATAAAATAGTCTTCTAAATCAGTAAAGAAAAGGTCATATCCACCGCTCGGAAAGCTTGCATTGACGAGATGACAACTTGCATGCTCGTCGCAATATGCATTGCATTCCAATCCGATCAGCGTTATCTTGTTTTTACGCGTCAGATAATTGTAATCCTTGGGACGTTCCGAAAAGACCATGTTCAGGCACTGGATTCCAGCAAGATCACAGGTATGCGCACCAAAGATAGTCATTGGTTCGTACTCAACAACAGGTTCAGCATATGTTCCCTTAGCAGTTTTAAATTCCAGGAGGGTTTCGCGTTGAGGCATAAAGAATTTTTTAAGCGGCAAGATGGTAGGAATATAGGAAAGCGCAATTTCATTTCCTGATGTAACTTCTTCAAATGCAAAATGATGGTAACCCTTCGACACGGGCGCCACCAGTTTCTGCATCTTCGAAAGTCTTGAGATAAAATCATGAAACCTTTCTCTTTTCAGTATCACATATTGTAAATCTTCCATATCTTCCTCTTTAATTTTTGAACTATTCTACCTTTTTGAAAATAATACAAACGCATTAATGCGGAATGCAAATTGAGAAAAGGAGGCTGTAAAGGTTTTGAAGGATGCCCTGGCTATAAGGGGAAATAAGTTATGTAACATCCTTTCCTTTAAACCGTTCCTTATAGGCATCATAATCAGTAATGAGTCGCTGGTATTCTTCAGACATCAATGGCGATGAGATGATGAAATCAGCCGAGGCTCGATTGCATGCTACGGGAATGTTCCAGACTACAGCGAGCCGTAAGAGTGCTTTTACATCTGGATCGTGCGGTTGTGGCTCAAGCGGATCCCAGAAAAAGATCATAAAATCAATATCACCCTCTGCGATCTTCGCTCCTATTTGCTGGTCACCACCTAAAGGCCCACTTTGAAGCTTGATAACCTCGACCCCGAGTGTCTGTTCAAGCAGTTTACCAGTCGTTCCTGTCGCATACAGTTTATGCTGCACCAGGAGATCTCTATTAAATCTTACCCATTCCAAAAGATCACGCTTTTTATTGTCGTGTGCTATGAGGCCAATACGCTTTTGAATACTCATTTCTAACTTTTTATAAGCCTTTTCCATATAGGGTTACCTCCTTTCTTAATCCAAGCAATACAATGAACCACAGAGAACACAGAGAAACATATTGATACTATAGCTCAGTTTTACAATTTTCTCTGTAAAAATTTCTCTGTAAAAATTCACCCGGAATTTACACGTCAACTTGTTAGTTTTCAAGCCAACAAACCCAGACCGACCTATCGTTGGTATAAATACAAAGAGGCTTTTTCCGCATCTCTCATTGAAATTTTTTTGTCAAAATATGGAATTTCATCTGGTAAGGTTCTTGATCCCTTTGCAGGGAGTGGCACAGCTTTATTCGCTGCAAGCGATGCCGGAATTGATGCTGACGGTATTGAATTGCTTCCTGTCGGACAGCAGATTATCCTTACGAGAAAGTGTTTGGAGAAAGAATTTACAAAAGATGATTTCGCCACCATTAATCGTTGGGGTGCAGAACGTCCTTGGCATCAGTCAAAACTGAGGATACCTCTTTCTACGTTACGCATCACAGACGGTGCCTATCCAAAACAAACGCTTGAATTAATAGAGCAATATATGGGAGCATGGCAGAAAGAAAACGACCGAGTTCAGTCTGTATTACGCTTTGCATTGTTATGCGTACTGGAGTCAATTAGCTTTACACGCAAGGATGGGCAATATCTCCGTTGGGATTATCGTTCAGGTCGCCGGCAGGGGGCAAAGCCTTTCAACAAAGGGGAAATACTCGATTTCGATAAGGGAATATGTGCCAAAATAAATGAGATT
>JAGUWT010000007.1 GCA_020062205.1 Thermodesulfovibrionales bacterium | reverse complement strand
TAACTTGTTTGGCCGAAGTGGCAATGGTCACCACATTAGACTTTGTTCCCGCCGTTGTTTCTCCTCCTCCAACTGAAGTAAAAGTGACTTTCCAAGAGTGGGCTCCTATATCAACATTCCCTGCCACTCCTGAATCAGCCGCTGTTGGTGCTCCTGGAGCAGGAAAGGCGCTGAAATTTTGTGAACCAATGATATTTAATAAGCCAGAGAGGGTAAGCCCTGCAAAGACAGGAGAACTTGCCTGTTTAACTGGTTGGTCTATATTAGTCGTTATTTCGCCCTCGATCTCTTCAACCTTCTCAGAAAGAATAGAAAGTATATACTTATCACCTGCAAGCCATGCCTGTTGAGTACCATCGCCGATAGCGTTTCTTGCTTTGATTGTGAGAGTATTAGCAGAACGAGATTTGATTCTTATCCCTTCTCTTGCAGAACATTCATGAGGAGCAAGACAGGTAGAGGCATAAATTACAAGTATAAACTCACCAGTAGCAGGCAGAGCTCCACTGGTGGCATTAGGAACTACAAGAAATGTAGTATTCTCTCCTTGCACAGCAGTTATACCGCCTTCTCCAACAATACCGAAACAAAAATTTTCAAGTCGCAATGTTATCGGCATATCGTTCTCTCCTTTTTATTTACAAAATACCCATTTCTTCCTTACTCTTTATTCCACCAGCACCACTTATTATCTGGGTAAGGGCTTCTTTTTCTGCTTCGGACATAGACTTGTACTTTTTCCTTGTTTCGGCCTCAACCATTTTTTTAGTCATTATTTCGTTGATTCTTTTCTGCTTTTCTCTTATGGCCTCTTTTTGCTCCATGAGCTTTTCATTCTCTAACTCAAGCTCCTGCAATGTCATCTCTTCGTAGTTCATTATTCACCTTCCTTATAATTTAAAAATTTTGTTTGGACCATCATCAAACTGGATGATTACGTCTCCACCGTTCGGGGTGCAGGGTAAACCTGTTGCAGTATCTATACATGCTATCAGTCTGCTTGTAGTCGCGACCCCCGTATCCTTATACAGGATGATATATTCAAACGAGTCTCCTGTAACTGCGGACAACGTTACATCGGCTGCATCAGCTACTCCGAGCGTAACAGTTTTGCTAGTTAGAGCGCCTGACGTTGCCACCCTGCCTATTGCTGCAATATCACTCAAGACGCTGTGGACATCAATACTCAAAATATAGTCCGCCGAATCAACACAAACTAATTTGATGGTGTCTGTGTCCCAATCAATACTACCATCCAAGAACCCCTCTCTACCTTTCCCATAAAGTGCATTCGCCATTTTTTATCACCTCCTGAAAGTTTTTTTATTTACACACTCATCCATGTACCTTCTTTACGTATAGCCGGGGCATACGGGTCTCTCTGTTTTACATATTCTTCTTTGAATTGAGGAAACAATGTTAATGCCCCATAACCTGCGGCATCGAAGCCGTGGTCGAAGTAGTTATCTTTTTCCCATTGCATAGGTTTTACCCTATGAGTAGTTAGACTGCCCTGAAATCCCCTGTGGAAGTAATACATAGATTCTGTCTCCATACAACCCTGTGGTTCATCGGGTTGTTCCTCGTTAATTATAAGTGCAGGCATTCCTTTGACAAGGCTTGTTAGTTTATTCCTGATGACCATAGACATCCGATTTTTACTGCCTGTTCCTGCTCTTGGGAAGATTTTCTTTGCATGCAGTATGTCCACTGAGGATTTTGCACCTTCTTTGTCACTCTTATGAAAACCAGCCGGGTCACAAATATCTTCAAACTGTTTTGCCTGTGGAAACCATAAATAGCTCTTCATAAGTACATGATCTGCAAAGTCTGATAACTCCACAAATCTTCCCATGATAAATTTCAACCACAGCCACCTGTCGAATGTATCAATTTGAGTAAACAGCACTGCGGGGAAATTGTACCCAAAGTCCCATAATCTATAAACCGTGCTATGGGGTATATACAGCAGTTTTCTTCTATGAATAGATGGGTTGTATTCAGAGAAGTGAGCTAGCCCTTTCGCTATGTCATAGTTAATATCTATATTCTGTGCTAAATCTACTGTTGACCTTGTAGCCTTCTGGAGGTCATACCATGCCTGGTCTTTAAGTGGGTGTAGATGCCAGAGTATTGTGTAAACCTTAATCTTGCCTGCTTTTTGTTCTTTAAGCCTGAAAAAATGACAGTTTGTCCCTCTTTCCCACGGTGTTCCAACACATACCCTACATCTCGTGGCATCTGATGCAGAAGTCCAGGCTGATTCGTCTGTATGTTCCCACCTCGGAAATTCATCGAAAAGTATCGCTTTGTATCTACCGCCTGCTGCAAAGGAGGCATTATTTGATTCTCCCCGTATGGAGGACCCTGTTTCAGGATTATACAGATGCAGGTAATTATCGTGTTTTACCTGTTTGAAACCTTCAGGAAGTAAAAACGCTGGAATCCTGTATAGGTTATATCTTGCCTTTTCTATAAGCGTTGACATATCACCCTTTTTGTCTACCTTCTCCTCCTTGTGAGAGCCGATATGGAACTCGTTTCCAGGATGTGTCTTTAGCCAGTACCACAGAAACAGTGTCACTAAAATCCACGACAGTCCCATCTCCCTTGTCTTCTCAAAAAGTACATCCTCGCCTTTCTCTATTGCTTCGCATAAATTTAATACAATCTTCTCTTGGAAGTCATACAGAAGGAATGGCCTCTGTGGCATCTCAGGATAATCCTTGATATTGTAAGTCCAGAATATACAATTAAATGCAAACAGTACGTCCTCATGGAATAACTTCTTGATGATAGCCCTATACTGAGCATCCCTCGCTACATCCTCAAGCATCCTCGCCCTGAATCTTAGATTTTCGTGATAGTCTTTTGGGTAATCAAACATATTATGCCTGTATATTATCCTTTTGCTAGTATATATCTCGCTATGCTCTTTATATCTTCAGGGTTTATTAACCTTCTCCGTACCGCCATATGGACTGCGTGTATCGTTACACCTTTCGCATCTGCTATATCCCGCATTGTGAATTTTAAAACCCTGTGCCTTTCTTTACCTTTGTTTACTGCCTTTGTATTAGTTTTTTTAATTCTGCTTTTAATATAATTTTTTAATGAAGTGCTTATCACTTATACCCTATATGTATTATTACCCAGCGATTTAGTGATACATGGTTCTGAAAACGATATAAATTTTGGCAGGGGTATAATATTTTCAGTGGGAGGGGTCGCCGGCTCGGGTAGGGGGGGGGTCGGTTTGCAATCAACCTGCACATACATTGATGCTATTTTTTTCTGCACTATAAAATCACCTTGCCAATTCATTAAACCACACTAATTTTGCGTCAAATAACGCTAAGTCAGTTCTCCCACCAACCTGCGAATTGTCAATCCGCTGCCTGCCTGCCTGCCTGCCTGCCCCGCAAAACCAAGGATAGCCCCTAAAACGCCCCCACGAGCTCCTGGTGAGGCCACAGGGGTAAAGAAAGGGCAAACGGTCAGAGTAACCCTTAAAGCGCCTCTACGAGCTTCTGGTGAGGCCACAGGGGTATTGTGACTATTCATCCGACCGCCACTTCCTAAATAGCTCGTTAGTCTTCTTGATGAACTCCTCAGGTGAAAGATTCGAAAGGTCGACATGCATTAGCCCCCCAACATCAATTCGGTCTGCAAGGAATTTGTCGACGAACGCTTTCTGTGCTTTCATCCTGAGTTTGTGTCTATCCAAGTCGAGTTGAGTTTCAGCTTCAGCGAGCTGTGTAGCGTATTCGTAGAGTCCCAATAAGGTATCCTTCTTCGCCATATTGAGAATCTCCTCAAGTGAAAAGTCGGCCAGACGGTTTTGCAGCTCACATACTTGGAATACTGACAATTTTTTGAGGGGTTTCTTTTTCTTCATATTGTAGGAGTATACCACTTTTCTAAACCGACCTCAAAATGAATACAAAAAATAGTGCGTAGAAGCATATAGGGGCAGACCATAGCAAAGGCGACTAGTTCATTAAATTTTCTGATGCAGGGGTTTTCTTTTTTTTTAGTTCTTTCTCTTTTGCATTCAATACTTTAGTCATCCGCCACTTTGATACTATTCTTTTCACCCCCTTTCCATCATTAATGCGCACGCAATCGAAATAATGCTCGAATATAAATTTCTTTAATTCTTTCTCCTCTACAAAGGCAAGACGGCAAAACACTTTTTTGCTGCCAGGGTAAAGCCCCATACGCTTATACCCTGCAATTTTCAACTTTCCCTTTGACGTGTAATTGTAAACAGTATTCAGCGACACCCGCAAAAGGTCTGCTATTTCCTGTAAAGTGTATAATTTCAATTATTATTTTTTCTTTTTTCCACTTTTCTTTTTCTTCCTTGCCATGATGTATCCCCTCTATACCTAGTGGCATAAACATTGTAAAATAGTACCACATTGTTTTTTAGATTGTCAACCACGGACTAAAAAGAAATCAGATTCAGAATGGCTGAAACCCACTTTCCCAGCCTTGAAATTTCTCACTCATTTCCTTGTTAACCTCATCCAAAGTCTTTTCTCCTCTGAGTATCGACTTGATCGCAGCAATCGCATTTTCTGCGATTAAATCGCAATAAACCACTTCACAGTTGACACACTTACGATTACAAATACCCTGCTCAATATAACTGTAATTTTCCCGCCAAAACTTTTTGCTCTCCAGCTCTT
>JAGUWT010000295.1 GCA_020062205.1 Thermodesulfovibrionales bacterium | reverse complement strand
TGCTGGGAAAACCTTTGTGTTGTTCATGAGCAGCATATCTCCAGGAGTAAGATATGATGTGATGTCGGAAAATCGTTTGTGCTCGAGCATTCCATCCCTGCTGAGTATAAGCAGTCTTGAGCTGTCTCTTTCTTTGACAGGGCTTAAGGCAATCAAATCTTTCGGAAGGGAAAAGTCAAAATCAGTGACTTTCATAAAGCTGTATTGTTGTCCCGGGATAAAAAAAGGAAAGGATGTCTTTGTAATTTTTCCCCTCGCGTGCCATCTCAAGGGCACACCACTGACAGAGGCCGACACCATGACCATAGCCTTTGCCTTCGAACAGGAGAGAGTCTCCATCTTTTGTGAATGTAAAGTTAGTACTTGGAAGGCGGTTCCAGCCAAGTGCCTTTCTGAGGTCTGTTGTATTGATGGTGTTTATTTCAGAAGTGGTTTTTACATAGAGATCCTTCACCCTGTTGGTTGACGTATTAGACCTTATTGTTATCTCTTGAATACCTGAAATGTTTAATGCCTTTTCAATCTCATTCAGTTGAATCCTTCTTTCCCAGATACAATAGGGGGATAAATCACATTTTGATTCAACAGCCTTAAGGTAAGGATAGCTCTTTCCAAAGACTTCTTCAGGATTTTCTGTACTTTCACAAGATGTTGAGTGATAGAATGCCTCAATAGGTTTATTATCAAAGGTGAGTACCTCACCGCTTGTTTCTGTAACAGCACGTGCTATCCTTGAATCAGAATTACTGCCTTTATAAACCTGATGGAGGACGGAGGATGTGATATGGTAGATGGAGTTCCCATTCACCTTTTTCTGATAAACGGCATAAGTCCTTGATATAACGGCCTGTGCCTTCAATGCCTCTATCTCCCAGTCAGCACCAACTTCTCCTGCAACAACACCCATCACGTAATCTTCCAATGGAAGTTCATTGACAAGATAGAGACCATTGTCACCTTTCCATACCTCAATATTGCCACTGTATCGGGTACCCATAACAAGGAGGTCTCCTTTTATCCTTCCTAACTTTTCTGTATGCTCGCCCTTTACAGGGATTTTCGGATAAAGTTCATTCACAATAAGCACCTTTATTGTCTCAGCATAGGCAGTGAATAGTGAATAGTGAGCAGTGAACAGTAAGAAACAGAAAGTGAAAAATAAGAAATTCTTTAACTTTGAACTTTGAACTTTGAACTTTGAACTTTTCATCATCTCTTGCCAAAGAGCCAGAAAAGAAAGGTCAGGATTAAACTGATAAGGATACTGGTAGCTAATGGGAAATAGAAAGTGAATTTTTTTTTCTGAATAATGATGTCTCCGGGAAGCCTTCCAATCCATGGAATCCTTCCAGAAATGAGAAGCAATCCACCAACAGCAGCAACAATAATGCCGAGGATGATTAGAAACTTGCCTATGTATTGTATGCCGTCACTCATCCCTCATCCCTCATTACTTTTCACTGTCTTTGAGGTATCTTTCCATCTCCGAATAGATACATCCACAATACTTCTGCCTGTAAAGTCCGAGCTCTTTTGAAAGACTGATGCTCTTCTTCCATCCAGGCCTGAAATCTTCACCATAAAAAGGAATAGAATATTTTTGCCCAATCTCCTGGCCTATCTTTATTATCATATCAAATTTCTGGTATGGACTTACAAGGAGAGAGGTTGTGAACCCATCGAGCCCCATTTTTTGGGCAGTCCTTGCTGTCTCTTCAAGCCTGAGAGAATAACATACCATACAACGATTATCTTCCTTGTTTACTATTGCCCTCAGAAATTCCTTCATGCCGTAGTAATCAATGTATTCTATATCAAGGGTCCATGCCTTCTGGAGCTTTTGAACAGACTCAAGACGTATCTTATATTCAGTGTATGGATGGATATTCGGATTCATCCAGAGACCTCTTACATCGATGCCTTTTGAGAAAAGACTTTTTAGTGGATAGAGGCTGCAGTTGGCACAGCACATGTGCATCAAGAGCTTCATGGAATGTCTTTGGTCAAATGATTATTCTAACCCTGATATTACCTCTTTTTTGTGGGTTCAACTTTCTGCGGTTCATTCGATGGAGATTTCCCTTCAGGAGGTGCAGGAAGGGTTTTAGCTACACGAGCCTTTGATTTTGAGGTTACTCGTTTGTAAGATGGCTTCTTCATTTTTTTGGTTTTTGCCTCAGGATATTTTTCTGAAGGACCCGTTAGTTCAGGAGAAAAATCAGGATTGATGAGATACGCCTCGTGAAAGTATTCATCTGCCTCGTCGTATTTGCCAAGTTCATATAATGCATAGCCTATCCGATAATATGCAGAAGAATCTGGTTTCTTTTTTATGTATTCTTTGAAAAGTACGACAGCATCACTGTATTTCCCGCTATTATAGGATTGGAGAGCCTTAGCATATTCGGCATCATTCTCTGCATGAATTATGGCTGGTACTATCCAGAAAGTAAAAAACATCGTAACGATCAAAACAATCTTCTTCATTATTTCCTCCTCATTAAAACAGCCGTATT
>JAGUWT010000164.1 GCA_020062205.1 Thermodesulfovibrionales bacterium | reverse complement strand
TTGCCCCTCAGCAAAGACTGTATCAAAGGCCAGGGAAGATTTTCCCGAGCCGGATACCCCTGTTATTGCTATGACCTTATTATGAGGCAGGCTGAGGTTAATATTTTTTAGATTATTCTGTCGGGCACCTTCGATTATGAGTCTCTTCTCGGACATCTAAATATTTTAACACCTTTTAGCCCAAAAACTGCTAAGGGGTTACTGTGACATCAGAATTAGCTTATCCCCCCCTTGACAAAAACATTCGCGATCCCTTATAATTGCAATTGAGACCAATTCTCAATTAGGAGGAGAATAACTAATGCATGGGCACCAATTAAAGCATCAGCACAGACATAAAGGACAAAAGGCAAGAGGCGGATATAAAAGAGTTGCCCTTATAGGAAATCCCAATGTTGGAAAAAGTGTCATATTTGGCCTACTCACAGGAAAATATGCAACTGTATCTAATTACCCGGGGACAACAGTTGAGGTCTCCTACGCCAATATAAGTCTCGATGGTAGAGACTACCTTGTAGTAGACACCCCAGGTGTAAATAACCTTATACCTATGAGTGAGGATGAGAAGGTCACAAGAGACATCCTGCTTAATGATAGACCGTCTGTGGTTTTACAGGTTGGTGATTCAAAAAATCTCAAAAGAACCCTTCTACTTACCATTCAGTTAGGGGAGATGGGGCTTCCCGTTATCCTCGACCTCAATATGGAAGATGAAGCCAGAGACATAGGAATAACCATAGACCTAAATAGACTGAAGACATTGATAGGGACTGAGGTGGTCAGCACCGTAGCGCCTGAAAGAAAAGGGATAAAAGAGTTAAAGGCAGCTATCCTTAAAGAAAATAGATATATGCCACAGATCAATATCCAGTATGATCCATTGATAGAAGAATATATTAAGAAGCTATACTCCTATCTGCCAGAGGCGAATATCTCAAAAAGGTCTCTTGCGATAATGATACTTTCTGGAGATGAAAGTCTAAGGGGATGGCTTAATGTTAACCTTGAAGTACCTGTTATCGAGGAACTGGAAAGATTGAGGGATGAGTGTCAGGAAAGGTTTAAAAGGCCTATCAGTGTAATCATCAGCGAGACTCGCCTGAAAAGGGCAGTTGAGATAGCAGAGATGGTCATGAAGAAGACCCCTCATACAGGCGGTTCTCTTGCATCTACCATAGGAAGGTTTAGCATGCATCCTCTATGGGGGATTCCTATTCTACTTGCAGTGCTTTTTGGCCTTTATGAGTTTGTGGGGGTCTTTGGTGCTGGAACCCTTGTGGGTCTTCTTGAGGAGAAAATATTCGGCGAATACCTAAATCCAATGTTTATAAAGGTCGTAAAACTGCTAATCCCTTTCAAGTTACTTCAGGAGATGTTCATTGGTGAATACGGGATTATCACGATGGCCCTTACATATGCAATAGGAATAATCATGCCCATAACCACTACTTTTTTTATAGCCTTTGCAATACTCGAAGACAGTGGATATTTGCCGCGACTTGCAATCATGTCTAACAAGGTATTCAATCTGATGGGATTAAGTGGAAAGGCTGTCCTGCCAATGGTATTGGGCCTGGGCTGCGGCACAATGGCTGTCATGACAACAAGGATTCTTGAATCAAGGAGGGAGAGGATAATAGCGACCTTTCTCCTTGCCTTAGCAGTACCCTGTGCTGCACAACTTGGGGTTATAATGGGTATGCTCGGAGCACTTTCTACAAAGGCTATGGCTATATGGTTGCTGAGCGTTCTTGGAGTGCTCCTTTTTTCGGGTTACCTTGCATCGAAGATTGTGCCCGGAGGAAAGGCCGAGTTCTTCCTTGAGATTCCACCTATAAGGAAGCCAACTCTTACTAATATAGCGGTTAAGACATCAGGCAGGGTCATCTGGTATCTCAAAGAAGCAGTACCCTTTTTTATTCTTGGAACATTCATCCTCTTTGTTCTGGACAAACTGGCACTTCTGGGCCTTATTCAGAGGTTTGCCGCACCTGTTGTTGTAAGCATACTGGGGCTTCCAGAGAAGACAACTGAGGCATTCCTTATCGGATTCTTGAGGAGAGACTATGGTGCAGCCGGACTTTTTGCTATGGCAGAAAAGGGACTCCTCACACCCCTTCAGTCTGTAGTGAGCCTTGTAACCATAACCCTCTTCATCCCATGTCTTGCACATTTCTTAATGATGATAAAGGAAAATGGCCTTAAGATGGCTCTTACCATAGTAGCGATAATATTCCCGATAGCAATCTTTTTTGGAGGGCTGCTGAATTGGATTCTCAGGTTCTTCAATGTAAGCATATAATGTGGATCATGAGAATCGGCTCAATATGAGGAAACTTCGAATCACGAAGGTGTTAAAAAACAAATGGTAGAAGATTTTAGTGGCCGGGAGTAAAGGTTTTAAGTTTGCATATGTCTAATTCTTTACATTATGATTATGATAATTAGGTCCAATAAAAAGGGAGGTGTTCGATGATTGAGAATAAAAAACCCTGCAGGACCCTGAAGGCGTCGGGAACGGAAAAGAGCCTGTTTGAAGACGAAGCACTTGAGACAATATGGGAGCTGGCAGAAAACGGAGAAGTAAATCTCTCTGATCTCACAAATGAGGTTGGCAATGAGAAGGCAGTTCTCGATATGCAAAAGGACGGCTTAATAATAATCAAAGAAGAAAAAGTCTATTTTACAGAGGAAGGACAATATAGGGCAAGGGATATAACAAGGCGTCATCTCCTCGCAGAAAGACTTTTCGCCGATGTCTTATCTTTAAAGGATTACGAGGAGGATGCGTGCCTTTTTGAGCATGCCATAAGTCCTGAGGTGGAAGAGGCCATATGTACCTTCTTAGGACATCCGCCCACATGCCCTCACGGAAGAGCAATACCGAGGGGAAAATGCTGTAAGCGCTATGCAAGAGAGGTAAAACCCCTTGTACAGCCACTTACAGATATTGAAGTAGGTACGGCTGCAAAGGTTGTGTTCATCACCACTCCCGCTATGGAGAGGCTTACATCTATAGGACTTATGCCGGGGGAAATTGTCAAACTCCAGCAGAAAAAACCTTCTTATGTAATAAGCATAGATGAGACTACTATTGCTATCGATGAAGAAATAGCGAAAGGAATCTATGTGAAGCTGTAAAAATGGAAGAAAAGGCGTTCAAAAAATATCTTAAGGAAAAGGGTCTTAAATCTACAAAGGAAAGGGAGTTGATATTCAAGGAGGTTTTCTCCCGACATGGCCACTTTGACCCTGAGGAGCTTCATATGGGGATGCGAAAAAAGGGTCTTAAGGTTTCAAAGGCATCCATCTACAGGACGCTCCCTTTACTTCTTGAAAGCGGTCTTATTAAGCAGGTGGAAATGACCGAAAAACATGCCCACTATGAACATACACTCGGCCGCAACCACCACGATCATATGCTATGTATCTCGTGTGGCGGTGTCATAGAATTTTATTCTGAGGCATTGGAGAGGCTTCAGAATAGAATATGCAAAAAGGAAGGGTTCGAAAGCGTAACTCATACCCTCGAGATAAAAGGATACTGTGGTAAATGCAGGAAGAGGAGAAAATAAAATAAGATCATCTCCGAAAAAGTTCTATAATCCTCGAACCCTTCAATTTAATCCTTGAATCCTTTTTTGCAACTATTGAGAACTGCATAATAATGTCCTTTCTTTTTATTATGTCATTACGAGTAAAGCGAGGAATCTTAAGATTCCTCGCGGAGCCTGCCCTGAGCAAGATTCTTCGGTCGCTTCGTTCCCTCAGAATGACAGGTGAAGGGTTCGGAATGACAAGCGAGGGGTTCGAAATCTATAACCAGTTCCACCTCGTAGGTGAGTCAGTATGAGTTGACTCCAAATTTATGTGTCCAAATACCTCTCGATTGTATTTTTTTAAACCTTGACATCCGCATATCCGGGATTAAACAAATAGTTTCTTTCAAGAAAAAAAGCCCGCCATCCCAAAGCATCAGGACAACGGGCGTCTTTGTTTCTCTTATTTCTTTACTTCCTATTACTTCCCACTTCTTATTTCTTAGTTCTCATTTA
>JAGUWT010000083.1 GCA_020062205.1 Thermodesulfovibrionales bacterium | reverse complement strand
TTATATTATAACCTGTCCTGCTTTGTCTTTTGTATTCAAGAATTCAAACATTTGATATAAATAATATTTATAAGATGCTTAGGATTAAAAGTCGTAATATTTGTCGTGATATTTGGTGATTATTAATAGAAATATTGTATTAAGAGGTAAGATTTAAAAAATCACACTTACAGGAAAAAGCATAACGTTATTATGGCATACTCTGGTATATTAAGGCCGAAGTAAACTTGTGAGTAATATACTTTAGGTTCTTCTGGCTTTTGTGTGGAGATTTCTGTCATTCCCGCTTGTCGGGAATCTTTCTTGCTAAAATAGATGTAAGATGGGAAAACACTTTGCAGTATACATTATGGCAAATGCCAGACCAACCCTTTATGTAGGGATAACAGATGATTTAATAAGAAGAGTTTACGAGCATAAGAACAATCTTAACCCACGCTGTTTTACAGCTAAGTATTACTTGCAACGGCTTGTATATTATGAGTTTTGTGAGAATAGTTTCAGTGCTATAATCAGGGAAAAACAGATAAAGAATATGAGCAGACAGGTGAAGATAGCACTTATCAGGAAGAGCAATCCTACGCTGAGGGATTTATATGAAGATATTGCAGGAAGGATTCCGGACAAGCCGGAATGACATCATATGAGTGCTGTAAGTAACAGACATGGTTAGTATATGTCCACAGAAAAGTCTGAAGGACCATACTTTAAAGTGAAGCACCCCGACTGAAAGTCGGAGCTTTCAGCCAGCATTCATGTAATCTTTTTATGGATTGTTTCTTTATCAAGGGACAAACTCTATCACACCATGCTTGACCGTGCGAGGGTAAGGACGATGATCTCTTTTGCCCCAGCTTTCATGAGTTGTTTTGAACACTCTTTTACTGTTGCTCCTGTTGTCATCACATCATCAACAAGGAGAAGTCGAAGGCCTTTTATATCCCCATTCACCTTAAATGCGTTCTTGAGATTTATTAACCTTTCCTTTGCAGAAAGCCCTATCTGTGGAGGGGTCTCCTTTTGCTTTGCAAGTGCATCCATCAACAGAGGGACCTTTATACCTTTTGCGACAACCCTTGCGATAAGCAGGGACTGGTTAAAGCCTCTTTCCCTCAATCCTTTTGCGGTTAAAGGAACAGGCACTATGCCATCAACCTGTGGAAGGTCAAGACTGAACAGTAACATGCCGAGAGGTTTTGAAAGTCTTTTTATCCGATAAAATTTCAACTGGTTAATTGCTTCTGCAAGTGCGCCTTCATAGAGGCCATAGTTTATGACCATAGAAAATGGAGGTGGTTTTTTCAGACACTGTCCGCAGATCTTCCCATATTCTGATGGAAATGGCATTGCACATATCCTGCAAGCCGGTCCTGTATATCTTTTGATCTGAGACCAGCATGAGACACAGATTGGTGAATGAGAGAATATATCAGATATATTGCTGCATACGGGACATTTTGTTGGATAGAGGATGTTTAATAATCTTGAGATCAAGACATTATCAAGGGAAGGGGACTACCACATTTACCACATTTCGGCCGAAGATAAAGTTTCTCACTTGAGACCTTGTTTTTTACTCTACAGTTTGGACAGGCGATGATGTGAAATTCTTGATGACCCATATCTTCAGGAGTTGTTTCTTTTTCTCTTTCGAGGGATTGTATGAAATCCATGTATGTTGCATCTTTTTCAATAAGTTCAATACCCATGCCATTTCTCAGTGTTGATATCTGAGTCTTCAGTGTCCTTCTTACCTTGCCTTTCAGAAAAGATGTTTTTCCTTCCGGTGTGAGTAATTCAATATCCAGGATAGTGCCGGGGATAAAACCATGCCGTGTTTTTATAAACAGGCCATTCTCTGAAAGATTGCTTGACATGCCGGTGAAGTTTAAACCGCTTGAACTAAATTTCGTTTCGAGTCTCTTGGTAATCCTCCGTTGGAACCTTTTCCCCATCAGAACTGCTCTTTAAGCAGAATAATCTCGTCTCTCCTTTGGCCCGTAGAAATGATGTGCACTTTGATACCCAAAAAACGCTCAATCTTTTTTATGTACGTCTTTGCTGTTTTGGGAAGTTTCTGAAAATCTGTTATTCCGATTGTATTCGACCTCCAGCCCTTTAACTCTTCATAGACAGGTTCACATTCCTCAAAGATGTTCATTTCCTTGGGGAATTCCTCATAGAGCTTTCCTTTATATCGGTACGCGGTGCATATTTTTATTATATCTAAGGTGTCGAGCACATCGAGTTTTGTTAATGCAATTCCTGTAAAACCATTTATCCTGACCGAATGTTTAAGGATAACGATATCCAGCCATCCGCATCTCCTTGGCCTCCCTGTCGTTGCACCATATTCTCCGCCTCTTTCCCTGAGCTCTTCTCCGAGAGAATCCTTAATCTCTGTAGGAAACGGTCCGCTGCCAACCCTTGTTGTATATGCCTTTGCAACTCCAAGTACCCTCGAGATCTTTGTAGGCCCTACACCGAGACCTGTACAGGCACCACCTGCAACCGCATTGGAGGAAGTTACATAGGGATAGGTCCCATGATCAACATCAAGGAGTGTCCCCTGAGCACCCTCAAACAG
>JAGUWT010000139.1 GCA_020062205.1 Thermodesulfovibrionales bacterium | reverse complement strand
TACTTGCTGCTTGCGAGCGGCTGCGGCGTTATGCCAAAGATAATTATCCTTGATGACCCATTGAGCCCTGAGGAGCACATAACCCTCGGTGTTGTATATGAGAAAAAAGGAGAGATTGATAATGCATTGAAGGAATACAAGCTTGCATCAAAAAAACTTCCCCTTGCGTATCTTTACATGGGGAATATCTTTTTTCAAAAAAATGAACTTGATGAGGCTGAATCAGCTTACAAGAAGGCAATAAAGAAAGACCCCAATAATTCTGATGCCTACAACAATCTTGCATGGCTTTATTACACGAAAAAGGAAAATCTTGATGAGGCTGAAACACTTGCACTGAAGGCAGTGGAAATTAATCCTTCAAAGAAAGACATTTATCAGGACACACTTGAAAAGATTAGAGAATTGAAGGGTCAGAAGTGAGAGATAAGAGTCTGTCTATATCAAAAAATCTTTTTGAGGAAATGCTTTCACACTGCAGGGAGGCAGTAAAAAATAAAAAAATGGGACGGTTCTATTTTAAGATTGCCTGCAACAGACGGCTAACACGTTGCATGTGTAAAATGAAAAATGCCTCGCACTTCACGTGCAACGGAACGATAAGGCGGTCATCGCTACGCTCGCCCGCCCCGTTATCTGCTCATTGCAGGCACGGAAAGGAGGTGGTTGATTATGGAATTAAGGGGTTACCAATCTTGTGAGTGTTTATGATAAATCTAATAAAGAAAGGAGGACGAGTCATGAAAAGGAAGATTATTTATAAAACCGCTTTAGCTTTTTTACTCCTGGCGTTATTCGTTATTGTTCATCCTGCCTGGTCGCAAAATACTGATTGGCAACCGCGTCCCATCGAGTTAGGCACATCAGGCGGCAACATTAATGACATCAGCATATTGTACTGCTGTGGTGGGACACTCGGAGCTCTGGTTCAAGCTACCAATATTCAATATATCTTGAGTAACAACCATGTCCTAGCGAGAACCAATAAGGGAGTAATAGGCGAAGATATTATCCAGCCTGGGCTCATTGACCAGTACCCTGTGTGCTACAAGGACTACGCTGATGCAGTGGCTGACCTCTCGAAGTTAGTGCCCATCTCATTTAAGCGTGGTACTATAAATAAGGTAGATGCTGCTATTGCCCAGATCCGAAGCGGCGCGGTAGACCCATCAGGTTTCATCATAGACATAGGGCAAGTGAGTAACTCTATAGTTCCACCTACACTTAATATGCCAGTCAAAAAAACTGGACGTACAACGGGTCTGACTTATGGAACCATCACCGCAGTAAATGTTACCGTGGATGTTACTTATAATAAGACATGCGGAATAGGTTCCCAAAAAGCGAGATTTATTGGGCAGATTATGATTGGACCTGCAGGATTCAGCGCAAGTGGGGATTCAGGTTCATTGATTGTTGAGGATTGCTCACCTTATCCCCGGGCGGCAGGTCTCCTGTTTGCAGGGAGCAACACCGTAACCGTTGCTAATCCTATTGATTATGTTTTAACATCCTTAGGTGTCAGCATGGTTGGAGGTACTGGATATTGTACATCAACAACAATATCAGGGGAGACAACAGGTAGTTCTGCAATGACAGCGCAATCACAATTACCACCTCAGGCAAACCATAGGGCTGTAAAAGCTGCAAGCAGGATTAAAGAGCGTCACGAGAAATCTATTCTCAGTATTGAGGGTGTTGTCGGAATGGGGATAGGTCTTTCTGAAACAGTACCTGGTCAGGTTGTTATTGAGGTATATATTAAGAAATCAGTTCATGAAATGAGACATGTGATCCCTGAAGTGTTAGAAGGCGTCCCAGTGAAGATAGTTGAAACAGGAGAGATAGTTGCTTACTAATAGATTTATTCTTCTCATAGGAAAGAATATAAGAAAGATGCCCGCAACGGACAGATAACATGGCACAAAAGACTAAAGTCCAAACCCTTTGGGCTTCTTTTGTGCCAAAGCCGTTAGCCGCCATGCCATATTAGGAGGATTAATATGAACTCAGTGATTGTTTTTGCTTTCATCCTTCTTTTTCAAGTAGGTATAGTTTTTGCTCAAAATCCTTATATACGCGAAGGTTCTATTGGGAAACAAAAAGAGCAGATAGAAGCGTCTCAAAAAGACCCATTGTCATTTCGCCCTATTGAAAAATGGGTTGGTGAAAAGTTTATCTTTTTACCAAAACCAAAATCTCTTCAAGAATTTGGATACTCGGCGTTCAGTGGCGGAAAAGAAAGATTTGATCATCCGACCTATGAGGAATGTGTTGGGCGAATTGGCACAATCATTAAAGTTACAGATAGTTACTCAGAAAGAATTAAAATACAAATGGATGACAATGGTCAAATTTATACTGGTTGGGGAAGTGAGTCTATAGCTGATATAGCTCCAGTTGCGGATATAGATTATACTCGCGCTAAGTGGTTAGGAAAAACCCTGTGGTATGCAGGAAAAGAAATCTTAACCTATAACAAAAACACAGAGGAATTGGGGAGTATAAAACTCAGGAAATATTTAGCAGTCAGGGTCGTTGATGTAATAGCTGGTTGGAGCAGCGATACTCCTATAAGATTTATTTTGCAGACAGCTTCAGGTGAAGAAGGCTTTGTAGGCGTCCACTTGAGTGGAACAAATGTTCCTTTGATTCTTCGAGGCTTTGGTAGATTTGAGGATTTCCTTCTTATTGAAAACCCGAGGGTTACTCATAAATGGTCAGAAAAAGTATGGAATGCAATCGATGAAGAAAAAGTTTTTATTGGAATGACAGCAGAGCAGGCGCGTATGAGTTGGGGTAAGCCCAAAGAGATTAACAAAACAATAACAGGGAATGTAAAACATGAACAATGGGTCTATGGCAGCGGAAGCTATCTTTATTTGGATAATGGAACAGTAACAGGTATTCAAAACTAATATGGCACGGCGTATAGCAGCAAAAACGACTTTTATTCAAACCCTGTAGGGCTTCATTTGTGCTGGGGACGTTGTACGCAATCGCACACTATGAGGTATAAAGGATGATGCACCCAATATACTTACCATTCAACGAACAAGAATTGTTATCGCATTTTGCTGAGGTTAGACAAAACAGTGAATGTATAAAAAATGTTGAGCATCTTGAATACTACAAACGTAGCATTGGAAGATACGATGAATATCTTAAGAATACCCTTGACAGAAAGAGAAAACCTCTTAAGGAGATGAGAAAGCCTTGCCAAATAGAAAAAGACGAGAGATTTTGGATTGCTACCTGTATGATGACAATTTTTTACAGCCAAAACAGAAGGCAAGAACTTACTGAGCTCTTTAGAAAAGCTTATGGAGACATACCGCCACTTAGAGGATTAAATTCATGGGTTGAATGCTTTGGAGAGGAATTACATTTATTTTTTGAACCGAATTTGCCCTCTCCAAATTCATATAAAGAATGGTTGCTAAAGGACCTCACTAAAAGGCAATTTATTCCTTATGTTTTAGACAGTGCTGAAGGTAAATTGAATCTTGAAGGTGCTACAAACGTTGATGCAATCCTGTTGAATTCTAAAAATAGATTTGCAGTTATCATCGAAGCAAAAGTATTATCGGATATATCTTATGAAACTACATATGATACTATGCGTAACCAAATTGCAAGAAACATTGACGTCATGTTGGAAGAGAATAGGGAACTTTGTCATCCTTTAGATAAAAGGGACCCCAATAAGACATTATTTCTCCTTATTACGCCCAAACTCTTTAAGGATAATCCATCAAGCCGTTTATATGGATATAAACTTAGTGAACATAAAACCAATCCAAAGTCTTTGTCAGATGATTTACCACATAGAAAAAATTGTGATTGGCAGAATATATCCAGTCGATTAAGTTGGCTAACGTGGGAAGACTTTAAGAATGTGAATAAAGATTGTTGTCCGTGGTTAAAATGATTGGGTGTGCGACAGCGTATAACACAGCATAAAAAGTTCGTGCCTTACGGCACTCACCCAAATTTTTGCCTCGCAAAAACTTCTTTTATGCCGGAATCGATAGCGGGAAATTACGGGCAATATATCAAAGGAATTGATAAATTATTAAGAAAAAGAAAAATGGGACGGTTCTATTTAAGGATGCTCGCACCGACAGATAACATGGCGGAAAAGACTACCATCCAAACCCCGAAGCATCGGGACTTCTTTTCCGCCAAGAACGTTAGCCGTTCATTGCAGGCAAGGGAAGGAAAATAAAATGTTTAAAAATAGAACCGCCCCATTTTTTCATATTTTACTTTAGATTGGGGAAAGGAACCAAAAGATGCCCAAGTATTTTACTGCTATCACAGGTTTTGCTACACTCGCTGGTACTTTCTATTTATTCTTAAAAGGAACTGCTTTTTATATTGTATTGTTTCTGTCTTTTTTGCTTGCGATAGGGACTATTGTTGCATGGTACCAGAGTGATCGAACAAATCGTCTGAAAACCATTGTATTTCCCCTTCTAATATCTCTGATTAAACACATTGGGGCAGAGGCTATCCCTATAGTTGTCGAAATCGCAAAATACCCTGGTATGCGAAGTGAAGTGGTAAGTGTCCTGGGAGAGGTGATTCGCACAAAGCCTGATCCCACAGAGCGATATTGGCTCTATGTAGCAATAGGGAAGATAGGAGGGAAAAAATCAAAGTCTGTGATTAAGATGGGGTTATCGGATGAAAATGAGTTTGCACGCAGTGGAGCGGAAGAATCTTGGGAATTGATGAAATATTCGTCATGAGAAGCCGCTATCAGTTATAAACTTCATCATTGCCGGGAAAATTTAGTAGAAAATAAAAAAGAAAGGAGAAAACGATGAAGAATGTAAAAAATAATAAATCGTTTTTAATACCGCTGCTTGCGTTTTTGTTTATATGCGTGATTAGTTGTAGTAGTAATAATTCGCAGTCTCAAAAAGGACGAGATGCATCCATCATTGCTAAAGACGCATGTCAAGGTGTAGGGATAGTCGGAAAGACTTCAAGGGGATCGAAAGGCGCACCTATCCTCATTCTTGAAGAGAATCATGCTTCACGAGCAGGTCAGATTCAACACGCTATCACACTTGTTCGACTTCATGAGCGGTACGGTTTAAAACACATTGCATTAGAGGGTTATCTAAAAGAACGCTCCAAAATCACAACAGATTGGTGGATTACTGCCACTCAAAATCTTAACCCAGAAGCTAAAGAAAGAGTTGCTGTTCGGCTTCTCAAAGAAGGTGAAATCAGTAGTGCCGAATTTTTAAAATTGATTTATAATGATATTTCACTTTATCCTGTCGAGACGACAACAGAATATCCAGTAGGGTTGGACGAGAAATCCTATTTAGCACCACTTCTATATCTCCTCAAAATTGCTGAGCAGTCCATTAGAGAAGAACACATGCCTAAATTAAAACAGCTTACGGAAGACTTCAAACAGCTCGAAAAGGGAGATAACAAAGAGTTGGTTGAAAAAAAGCGTAAGGAGATATTTGACTATATTCTTTCCGTTGATTCTTGGGCTCAAGCTAAAGCCAAAGCGTTACAAGACGTTGACGTCATTATGCCAGAGGATCAACAGTTAGCGATGGTGGAAGAGATCGTAAATCGTGCAGAAAAGTTATCTCTAAAATTTGAACCAGAAGAAAAAGAAGCCATGGAACAATATCTAGAATTTTTCCGTAAGCGTATCAAAGCGAGCAAGACAATGAGCCTTTCTGCTGGAACAATTGCAGATCAACCCGATGTATCAGTTGTTGTAACGGTTGTTGGAGCGGCCCATACAGAAGGAATGTGTAGTATGCTTAGT
>JAGUWT010000277.1 GCA_020062205.1 Thermodesulfovibrionales bacterium | reverse complement strand
GGTTGACAGATGGTTCAATATTATTTTAGGCGATGAAATAAACAGGTCAAAGGTTGACCTTGTTGTAGGCGTTGAAGAAAAGATATTCATGATCATAAAATGTGCTCGTGGTTCATTAGTGTCGAGGGAGAGAGAGGTTTTGTCTTGCGCAAGGATTCTCGATGTTTATCAGATTCCATTTGCTGTTATAACTAATGGAGAGGATGCAGAAGTTCTGGATACCATATCTGGTGAAGTAATTGGCTGTGGTTTAGGAGCGATACCCTCAAAGAATCAAGCATTAGAAGCCCTCGGAAGAATTGAATTAAAGAGACTTCCAGAAAAAAGGATTGAGAAGGAAAAGAGAATCTTTCTGGTATTTGATGTATTCAAATGTCCCTCAGAATGTGATTACTAAAAGTTTAGGCTGTTAGCTAAAATTTAAAAGTGAACTCTTTAAGAATATGGACATTATTCATTCTGATCTCCCGCTTCTGGAGATATTATAAAAAGAGTGTCATAACAATCGCCTGTCATTCCGACTTGTTCGGAATCTTTCCTGTTGTTGTTTCTCCTTTGTCATCTGCTTATAAGAAGGATTCTGGACAAGCCAGAATGACAATAAAACTACACTTCCATATACATGTGAATTTATCTCTATTATGATGAATGAGGTGTTCACTTTTAAATTTTAAATTTGCTCAAAACGGTTCACTTTTAATTTTCAAATGGCAATACTAAAAGTTTAGGCTGTTAAAAGTTTAGGCTTGACAAATATGTGCTGTTTTGTATACTAATAACACTCAAAATTCATTACCTTTAAACATAAATATTTATGGAGGAATAACATGGCAGCGGAGAAAACAAAAAGTATATTAGTTGTAGGCGGTGGAATCAGTGGAATAACTACTGCGGTAGAAGCAGCGGAGGTTGGATATGAAGTCACCCTTATCGAGAAGAATCCATACCTTGGTGGAAGGGTAACACAGCTCAATAAATATTTTCCAAAGTTGTGTCCACCCAATTGCGGACTGGAGATTAATTTCAGAAGGATTAAAAACAATCCGAGAGTAAAAATTTATACCTTAGCAGAGATAGAAAAGATCTCTGGCTCCGAGGGTGACTTTGATGTAACGGTAAAACTGAATCCCCGCTATGTGAATGAGAATTGTACTGCCTGTAATGCTTGTCTTGATGTATGTCCTTTAGAGAGACCGAATGATTTTAATTTTGGTATGGATAAGACAAAGGCCATTTATCTTCCTCAAGACTTTGCCTTTCCATTGAGATATGTTATTGACGATAAGTACTGCAAGAAAGCAGAATGTGCTAAGTGTGTAGAGGCTTGCACATATAAGGCTATTGACCTTAATATGAAGGCTCAAAGCCTTTCATTAAAGGTAGGCTCTATTGTTTGGGCTACGGGTTGGAACCCTTATGATGCCACGAAGATTGATAATCTTGGATTCGGGAAGTATCAAAATGTCATAATAAATATGATGATGGAGAGGCTTGCCTCTCAAAATGGCCCTACTAAAGGTAAAATCCTTCGCCCCTCTGATGGGGAAGGACCCTCAAGGATAGCCTTTGTCCAGTGTGCTGGCTCCAGAGATGAAAATCACCTTCCATACTGCTCCTCTGTGTGCTGCCTTGCCTCTATGAAACAGGCTACCTACGTACGGGAGCAATATCCTGATGCAGAGGTATTAATATTTTATATAGATATTCGTACACCAGCAAGGGCTGAAAGGGTCTATCTCAAGGCACTGAAGGATGAAAAGATAAAGTTTATTAAAGGTAAGGTTGCCAAGATAGAGGAAGACCCTTCCACAAAGGACCTTACAGTTACAGCAGAGGATGCACTAACATTGCAGAAGATTCATGAAAAAGTAAACCTTGTTGTCCTTGCCACTGGTATGGCTCCTAACACAAAGGAATGGAAGGCTCCTGCAAACATATCTTATGATACAGATGGTTTTATTTTATCAAATACGGGGGTAGCCGGGATGTATACTGCTGGTTGTGCCTTAAAGCCCATAGATGTCTACTCATCTGTCCAGACTGCTACAGCGGCAGCCCTTAAGACTATTCAATCTTTGGTGAGGAGGTAAATCATGGAGAAAAAGATAGGAGTTTATATCTGCACAGATTGCGAGATAGGGAAGGCCATCAATATAGACCAATTAGTAAAGGTTGCTACCAAGATGAAGGCCCCTGTTGTCAAGACCCATCCATCCTTGTGTCAGAAAGAAGGAGTTGATTTCATCAAAAAGGACATGGCTCAAGAAGGTGTTAACGCCGTTATAATTGCTGCCTGCTCACTACGTGTAAATTACGATGTCTTTGATCTGGGTATACCACTTGTGGAAAGGGTAAACCTGAGGGAAGGGGTTGTCTGGTCTCATCCACCAAATGATGAAGACACCCAGATGATGGCTGAAGACTACGTAAGGATGGGAATCCTGAAGATGCAGAAGATGGAGGCCCCAGAACCTTATAAGGTAGAGGATCTCTGTAAAAACGTGCTGGTTGTTGGTGGTGGCCTTGCCGGGATTACCGCTGCCAATGAGGCAGCTAAGGCAGGTTATGATGTCTACCTTGTGGAAAAGGGTGATTCCCTTGGTGGCTGGATGGCAAAACTTTATAAGCAGACACCAACAAAACCTCCCTATACAGATCTGGAGGATCCATTTATCGATGATTTAATCAAAGAGATCCAACAGAATCCAAAGATCAAGGTTTATACTTCTTCGTTAATAGAAAAGATAGATGGTTCCCCGGGTTTGTATGATGTCACTATCAAACAAAATGGTAATGTCGAGACCTTTAGAGCTGGCGCTATAGTTTCAGCTTCTGGTACCATACCATATGATGCAACAAAGATTGATCATCTTGGTTTTGGAAAATATCCCAATGTAATAACCAACTATATGATGGAGGAATTGGCCTCAAAGGGAACAATTGTACGCCCCTCTGATGGTGAACCTGCAAAGAGTGTTGCCTTCATACTATGTGCAGGACAAAGGGATGAGAATTACCTACCCTATTGTTCAGTAACCTGCTGCATGGAGTCTCTGAAACAGGCGAAATATGTAAGGAATCAGGACCCTGAAGCAAAGGTTTATATATTTTATAGAGATATGAGGACACCTGGCCATTATGAATATTTTTATAAGAGTATGCAGAATGATCCAGGGGTATTTTTGACAAAAGGTGATGTTAAAGGCATCTCGGAGGATGGAAATAAAAATCTCATAGTTGATGCGGAAAATACCCTGATAGGTGAAAAGATCCAGGTGAATGCTGACCTTGTTGTCCTGGCAACAGGCATGGTTCCAGTAACTGCCTTAGGGGAAGAAGTACTTCCGCCAGGGGTAAAACCAGGGGACGAGTTCATCCCCTATGTTATGATCGAAACAGATATACTAAACCTTGGGTACAGACAGGGAGGGGAGCTACCTTCTTTGGCTTATGGTTATCCCGACTCCAACTTCATCTGTTTCCCCTATGAAACTCGAAGAACAGGAGTTTATGCTGCTGGTCCTGTGAGGGCGCCTATGGATATACTCTCTACTGTCGAAGATGCAACCGGGGCAGCCCTTAAGGCAATACAGTGTATTGAGATGGCAGGCAGGGGGGAGGCAGTTCATCCAAGGGCCGGGGATATATCCTATGCAGACTTCTTCATGCAAAAATGTACGCAGTGTAAGAGATGTACAGAGGAATGTCCTTTCGGTGCTATCAATGAAGATGAAAAGGCAAACCCACTTTATAATCCGACCCGCTGCAGACGATGTGCAATCTGTCTGGGTGCATGTCCTGAGAGGATTATCTCCTTCAAGAACTATTCAGTTGATATGATCGGAAATATGGTAAAAAATATAGAGGTTCCTGAAGAAGAGGAGAAGCCGAGAGCAATAGTTTTTGCCTGCGAAAATGATGCCTATCCAGCACTGGATATGGCGGGAATCAGCCGCCTTCAGTATACCCCCTTTGTAAGGGTTGTTCCATTAAGATGCCTTGGCTCAATGAATCTGGTATGGATAGCTGATGCCCTCTCAAAGGGTATCGACGGCATACTCCTTCTGGGATGTCAGTATGGAGAAGACTACCAGTGTCACATGGCAACAGGAAGCCACCTTGCTAAAATCAGATTGTCAAAGGTCGCCGAAACACTGGACAGGTTAAAGCTTGAGTCTGGAAGGGTTCAAATGGAACAGATATCTATCTCAGAATATTACAAATTACCAGAGGTATTAAACAGCTTTTTGGAAAAATTGAAGGAGTTCGGTCCTAACCCGTATAAAGGATTTTAAAACCGTGAGTCGTGTCCGTTAAGCGTGTCTGTTTTGTCACGTCTAACGGTCACGGACAACGTGATTCATAGGAGGTAAAAGGATGCCAGAGCAAATAAGTCCTGATTTAGGCTTTGTAAAGGATGTTATTGCAGGAGGAGGTGAATCCCTGAAAAAATGTTTCCAGTGTGCAACATGCTCTGTTGTATGCAATTTAACCCCTGATGATAAACCATTCCCAAGAAAAGAAATGTTATATGCTCAATGGGGTTTGAAGGATAAGCTCTTCCCTAATCCTGATATATGGCTCTGTCATCAGTGCAGCGATTGTACTGCTTACTGTCCGAGAGGAGCAAAGCCTGGAGAAGTTCTGAATGCAGTCAGAAAACTCTCCATTGAAAATTATTCGGCCCCGAAATTTTTAGGAAAGGCTGTTGGAAGCCCTGGTGCTCTCGTTCCCCTTCTTGCAATCCCTGTTGTTATCTTTCTTATTATTCTTGGTTCGCTAGGCCATCTGAATCTGGCAGCTATTAGGAATGAAGCAGGTAAAATCGCATACTCAGCACTATTGCCGTCGCTTTATATCGACAGTGTTTTCGTACCGATAGCTCTCTTTGCTGTAGTTTCCTTAGCCATGGGAATCTTGAGATACTGGAAAGATATGGAACGAGTAGCAGGTCCAGTCCGTAAAGGTAATATTTGGAACACAGTTATTGCAACCATATGGGAAATACTCGAACACAAACGTTTTGAAAAATGTAATGTGACCAAAGATCGAAAGATAGCGCACTTTTTAGTATTTTACAGTTTTATTGGCCTTGCAATTACAACCGCATGGGCTGTTTTATATCTCTATGGCCCTGGTCTGATGAAACTCAT
>JAGUWT010000193.1 GCA_020062205.1 Thermodesulfovibrionales bacterium | reverse complement strand
TCAACTTGCAGGCTCATCAATCGAGTTTGCGTCAGGATATGAAGGCATTGGAATGGGCGCTGGAAGCGGTGGTATTGAAGTATATTACAGGGTTAATTCTGTGAGTAGTGACAATGCTAACCTCGGTTCAGAAGCCATCCTTGGCGGAGTCTATAGATATGTCTCTTATTAAGGCTCTTGTTAAAGACGGAGGAAGGCATGTCTCAGAGTCCAGATAAGATGAACTTTATTAAAAAAAGACGTGACCTATGGATAACGTGTAGGAGGTTTTAGTCATGAGGATTTTAATGAGATTTTTTATTTTGCCCATTTTATTGGTTTTCTTTCTTGGATTAACCGCAACCAGTACCGTGGCCCTCGATGTGAAAGGGGTTCTAAAGGAGGCCACCCCGGAGTATGTCGTTGTTGACGGCCGAAGCTACCCCGTCACAAAGGAGACCGTCGTAAGCGAGATGGATTATCCAAAACAGGAGCTTCCTTACGACCACAAAGGGCTTACTTCAGGCTGGCGGGTCAAGCTACTACTGGAGAAGGGTGTGGTGAAGAAGATCCTGATAGAGGTGCCAAAATGAAAAAGGTACTAACATTAATCTTGATAATATTGATGATATTTATAATTACTAAAAGAACTATATCTCAAGATATGGCAGATTATAGCGCTGTTCCTCCTTTTGTTTCGGAGTCAGTGAGTCCCAATGTGTTAATCATTCTGGATAACTCCGGCTCCATGTTCTATTTCGCTTATAACTTTAATGGCTCTATAAGTACAGGCTTTAATCCTGCAATAAATTACTATGGGTACTTTAATTCCAATCAGTGGTATACCTACAGCAGCGCCAGGTTTAACGAGGCAGGCCCTAAAACTGCTTCAAGGCCAGCCAATTCATGGGATGGCAATTTTTTAAACTGGGTGACAATGAGAAGGGTTGATATTGCAAGAAAGGTCATTGTTGGAGGAAAGGCATTATCGAGGTCTGGCTCTGGTAATCCCCATGACCTGCTTGGAGAACAGGCAGATGGGACAGGAAGGGGTTATCAAAAAAGTATAGATAATGCAGGGAATTATACTCCTTACAGCGGGACTGTCACCTTTACATTCAATTACGGTAGCGCCTCTATCTCATCATTTCGAAAAACGTCCCCTACCCCTGCATCATCATGGTTTGATGTAAAGGTTCGTCTTTCTGATGAGCCTCTTGGGGTACTCCAGAAAGTAGGTAATAAAGTAAGGTGGGGTCTTGAATTTTTTAACTATGACCAGGGGGGAAGGATTAATACAGAGATTTCAAATGATGTAGTAAGCAGTATGGTTACAGCAATAGAAAACGAAAGACCAGGGACATGGACACCCCTTGCCGAGGCACTCTGGACAGCTACGGGATACTTTAAGCAGGATTCCACTACAGGAAGTAATGGCCCGAGGTACTTCAATCCTAATGCACAATCCTACAGGGTTGCAACTGCCGCTGACCCATTTAATTTTGGAACAGCCGGTGCCCCCGATTATGTCTGGTGCGCAAAAAGTTTTGTCCTTCTTGTTACAGATGGCGAGCCCACATGGGACAGAAACATTCCAACACCACCAGTTGCTTATCAAACTACTTATACCGATGGAACCGAGTATGTACCAAGTTGGGCAGGTCCTTCCAATCCTAATTATTTCTGGTATTCCCCTAACGATGGCTCTCACTATATTGATGATGTTGCCCTCTGGAGCCATGTGGATTATGCCAATAATAGTTACAGGGATTTAAGGCCAGATCTGGAGGGAGATCAATACATCACGACCTATATTGCTTATGCTGCCTTTGGTGATGCATCACCAGATGGTAGAAGGTTACTTCAGCAGGCAGCCAGGAATGGAGGCTTTAAGGACAGGAATGGAAATTACCTGCCGGACCTACAGGAGGAATATGATAAAGATGGAGACGGCGTTCCTGATAATTACTATGAGGCCCAAGACGGGGCAGAGCTCGAGGCATCTCTTATAAAGGCAATAGAAGAGATTCTGGAGGAGGCTTCTTCTGGTACTGCAGTTTCAGTCCTTGCGACTACAGGAGAAGGTGAGGGTGCAATATATCAGGCTTATTTCTATCCTAAAAAACAGGAAGGTTTGGAGGAGCGTACATGGCTTGGTTATATCCATGCCTTATTCCTTGACCCCTATGGAAACCTCCGTGAGGATACGGATGGAGATAAGGTATTAAGCCTAACCGCTGATTATATTATTAAAACACGGTATGACCCAACCATTGGAACAGTGGTAGACAGATTTATTGATTCTGACGGTGATGGTGACATCGACCAGCAGAGCACTTCCAAAGAGCTGGAGGACATCAATTCCTTATGGAATGGGGGGAAAAGATTGTGGGATACTGACCATGCTGTAAGGAAGATATATACAACGAAAGACGGTTCTTCATTTTCGGGGTTAACAGATGACCCCATAAAAGGGACATTCCAAGATGGTAATGCTGCAACGTTGAGACCTTATCTCAGAGCAAATGACAATACAGAGGCAGGAAACATAATCAATTACATCAGGGGACAGGACATAGCAGGTTACAGGGAGCGAACCATTACCATCGGTACGGAAACAAAGGTCTGGAAACTTGGAGATATCGTCTACTCAACACCGACTGCTGTTTCTAAGCCAATGGAAAATTATGACATTCTCTACGGAGACGCATCCTATTCCCAGTTCAGACAGGCATATTTTAACAGGAGACAGATGGTATACGTTGGTGCAAATGACGGGATGCTACATGCATTCAATGGCGGATTTTATGACAGGAATACCCATAAATTCTGGCGTAATTACTCAGGCGGTTCATTTTCAGATTCCGGTCCTGAACTCGGGGATGAGCTGTGGGCATTCATTCCGAGAGAGCTTTTACCACATCTGAAATGGCTTACAGACCCGAATTATACACATGTATATTATGTTGATTTGAAGCCAAAGGTGACAGATGTGAAGATATTCAGTAATGACACAACACACCCTAATGGTTGGGGAACAATTCTTATTGGTGGAATGAGATATGGTGGAAAAGCAATTAATACAGAGGTCGGGTGGATGATATCTTCCTACTTTGCCATTGATATAACAAACCCGGATGCAACAGATGGCAGCTATGGAAAACTCCTCTGGACATTTACCGATACAGACCTTGGTCTGACCATGTCATACCCTGCTGTTGCAAAGGTTGGAAATGAATGGTATGTAATCTTTGGTTCCGGACCAACCAATTTTGATATGTTCTCTAACCTAACAGGCTTTCAGGATGGCAGGGTATTTGTGCTGAAAATCTCCAGTGGTTCAGATGGTATGATATCTTCATGGACTGAGGGGGGGCCCAATCCCAATTACTGGAAACTGCTATCAGGTCACTCAAATACCTTTTTTGCAAATCCTATAACTGTGGATGTGAATACTGATTATGATGTTGATGTGGCTTACATTGGTGAGAACTATAAGCAGGGTGTCAATAAAAGGGCTGCGATGTGGAGATTAACCACGAACCCATGGAACCTTTCGGCATTATACGATGTGGACAGTGCCGATGACATAAGCAAACGTTTGACAGCTCCTCCATCTGCCACCGTTGAT
>JAGUWT010000299.1 GCA_020062205.1 Thermodesulfovibrionales bacterium | reverse complement strand
TGAAATCACTTGACAATGATTCTCTGAAGGGTATATATCATGAAATCATGAGAACACAGGCTGAAATCAGAAGAGAAAAGTTCCCCTACAATGACACAAAAGCAATACGATTGAGGAACACAAGACTCCATAGACTCCACTCCGCATCAATAATAATCAAAGGGTTTGCCAGAGAGAGACGAATAACCCTCATATAAGGTTTGACACTTTGCCAGTGCTGTGGTAATTTTCATATATGGAACTCACAGAAGACAAGGACATAAAGGTTGTAAAAGAGCTTCTTCAGAAACTCATAAAAGCCAAAAAGACACTCAGGATGTATCCCCAGGGCAATCCCATCTATGTGAAGACATTAGAGGATTTATATACACGATTCAAGAGCTTTTTCGATTATCAGGACGAGCTTACCTTAAAGATAGGCCAGAATACTATCGTATACGATTCAGAACAGATATACTACAACCCTGAAAAAGAAGATAACATGGCACTCTTTTTATTCAAAGACGGTATCAAGGAAATTACATTCAAGAAAGAGTTGCTTCAAGAAGAACTCGAGGAATTTTTGAAGGTTATTGTCGTAGATTTTGACCGTGAAAAGGATAAAATGTCAGAAGACGATATGGTTACGCTCCTCTGGGAAAAAGACTTTCAGAATATTCAGTATGTTGTTGATGAAACGTTTCTCATGGATGAGATAGACGAAGATTATGAACGGAAGGCTGTTACTTCGGTGAAGGGAAGGGGTACTGATGTTGAATCACTGCAGAGGGCTTATGCAGATGGGTTAGAAGGAATGGTAAAGGATGAAAAGAAGGTATCTATTATGCCCCCTGCATTTGAAGAAATACAGATGCTTGGAAGCGAGATGGAGAAGGATTCTTCTGACAAAATGGAGAAGCTGATTACCATACTCTTTGAAGTCTTTTCCCATGCCGAGGGGAAAGATGACCTGGAAGATTCCATAATGTTTCTGAAAGATATTATCAGGTTTTCTTTGACTCATGGTGATATTCATACGGTAATCAATGCGTTGGGCAAAGTGAAGAGCATACTTGATGATTCTTTCACAACAGATGAAGCAAAAAAATATATGAAGATGCTCTTTGTATATATTGGAACAGAAGAGATAATCAATCTGCTCGGTGCGCTTCTGGACAGTAGTAGCGGAGTGGATGAAGACATTTTAAAGCGATTTACAGATTTTCTCGATAAAGATGCAATAGCACCCCTGGTAAAGATTCTCGGCGATCTGAAAACTATTCGTGCACGGAAAAGCATCATAGAAACACTCATAACCATCGGCGGAAAGGATATGCAGAAACTGGCTGCCCAACTGAACGATTCACGGTGGTATGTTGTCAGAAATATCGTTTTTATCCTGAGAAGGATTGGGGACAAAAGAGCTGTTGATTATCTCCTAAAAACCATGAGTCATAGAGATATACGCGTCAGAAAAGAAGTAATACGGACACTCGGTGAAATGAATGGACAGGGAGCATTACAGTCACTGAGTGAATGTCTTGATGATTCGAATGTAGAAATCAGAATCGCATCTGCACGGGCGATCGGTAACATCGGAACAGATGCTGCAAAAAAAATACTCATTGAAAAGGTCTCTCAGAAGCAATTTAAGGACAGGGATTTTAACGAGAAAAAAGAGGTATATGAAATCCTCTCCAGATGGAAAGACGCTGATGTATTAGACTATCTCGCTGGAATATTAAAGAAAAAATCCTTTTTTGGAATGGGGAGGAATTATGAAGATATGGCATGTGCAGCATTCTGCCTTGGCCTTGTGGGAAATAAAGAAGTGCTTCCTCTCCTTTATAAATTTAGTGACGTCAATAATAAGCTCCTGAGAGAGGTTTCACAAATCGCTATTAAGAGGCTTGAACTTGGCCGTTAAAGAAGACAGGGAACTCATTAGCAGTGCAAAGGATATCATCAACCAACTGTCTATTATCCTGAGAACTGCGAATATCCATAGTCCGAGCAACATCGCTGTTACAACAGCTATCGAAAAATACATTGCCCTCCTGAACCCACTGATAAAATCGGAACAGAGTATATTACTGGAACTCATAGGAGAGTTTTTTTATATCAATAGTATGAGAATACGTTATTCACTCGATTATCTTATCAACTTTAACTTCCTTGTCAGGGAATTCAAGAAAAGAGAGATCGGGAGTGTTATTTTTAAGGATTTTATGAATCCCAGAGACCTCCAGACATTCCTGAAGGCATTTATTGAATCTGGCTTCTCGGATACCCCTTATGACACGATGTCAGAGGGAATTGATGCGTTATCCAGTATCAAGATAGACAGGTTGAAAAAGATAAAGGAAGGCGAAGATGTTGATACCAATACCAGAAAAATAATCAAAAAGACATATTTTACTGCTGTAGCGTATATCGAGGGGTTGTTTTCAAAGATCGAGGCAGGAGAAAGGGTTAATATCAAAAAGTCGAAAAGGATTGTCGAGGCAATGGTTGACCGTTTATTAGATGAAGAGCAACTTCTTATTGGTATGACAGCGATTAAGGATTATGATGAATACACCTATTATCATATGGTGAATGTGAGTATCCTCTCGATAGCCCTTGGACAAAGATTAGGGTTGAATAAAAAGTTACTTGCTGTGCTTGGAATTACAGCGATTTTTCACGATATAGGTAAGATCGGAACCCCCTATGAGATATTGAATAAGCCAAGCAGTCTTACCGATGATGAATGGAAGATTATGAAGAGACATCCAATAGGGGGTGTAAGGGCAATCCTGAAATTAAGAGGGTTCGACAGCACAGCTATCAGGTCAGCTATTGTCTCGTTCGAGCATCATATTCACAACGACTTCTCAGGATATCCGAGCGTAAGTAACTATATGGATCTTGACCTCTATTCAAAAATAGTATGTATTGCCGATCAATACGATGCGATGACATCATCAAGGGTCTATTCAAGGATTCCAATACCTCCTGATAAAGCAATTAGTATTATGATGGAAAGATCAGGGACACAACTTGACCCTGTACTCCTTAAATTTTTTATCAATATGATTGGAGTTTTCCCCATCGGTACACTCGTAATGCTTGATACAAAAGAACTTGGCCTTGTCTTCGAAAGCAATGAGGTCATGGGTGACAGGCCAAAAGTAGTGATTGTTATTGACAGCAATGGGAACAGGTTGAAGGGACCGGTTGTAAGCCTCGCTCAAAAAGACGAGACAGGGAGATATCTAAGAACGATCGTCAAAACACTCGACCCGAACAAATACAATATAAACCTCGCAGAATATCTGCTTTAAACCACTCCTTTTTGTCATCCCGGCTCGTCCGGGATCCTTCTTCAAAACAGGGGAAAGATTCCGGACAAGCCGGAATGACAGACAATAAACATGTCAAGAATGATAATTGTTTTTGCAGCGTTTGGGTCTACTTATGACCGCCTTAGCAAGTGGTTTTAATATGTTTTGGGGTTAATTTGATTCGTTCATATCGGTAATATTCCCTTGACAAAATCATAGAATATATTATGATAGTAAACAAACCTAAAGGGGTATGTGGAATGAGTAAAAAAGTAATTTTAACAATCCTTTTCTTACTGTTTTGTTCAAATCTTTCCCTTGCCCAGCGATGCATCAATACCGATGGTGAAGCAGTTATCATTCAGAATGATATTCCTTCCGCAAAGGCTGAGGCAATAGCAAGGGCTAAATGGTCTGCCATTGAACAGGTTATCGGAGTGGAAGTAAAGGCACAGAGTGTGGTTCAGAACATGGCATTGGTTGATGATGCGGTCAGTAAAGAGATAAGGGGGATAGTGAACAGTTATAAAGTTCTGAAAGAGGAAAACAGGGGTGATACGTACTTAGTAAGAGCTGAGGTTTGTGTAGAGCCTTCAAAGGCAAAGGACGCAGTTTCTTCACTTGCCCTGAACAACTCTATCGCAGTTTTTATCCCTGCAAGAAAACCGAAGGTGGTTAGTGAAGAAGAGGAAACGCAAAAAACACCCTATGGGAAAAGAGAAAAACATACGATGAGTATGAAAGATGAATACGATGAGACAAATATCCTTTCTGAAATGCTCATTGGCAGACTTACAGATCAGGGTTTTAAGGTGATTGATGTTGCTCCAACAGATGCAGTAGATGCAGTAGAAATCGAGAAGGCAATAAAAAGCGGTAATTATATGACATTAAGAAGCCTGATGTATAAATTCCTGTCAAATATACTCCTTATAGGCAAGCTTGACTATACCATTTCAACAAAAAAGGGGCAAGACATAGGATATGGCATAGCCATGCCGTTTAGTAATGTGACCGTCAGACTGACATATCGAATTGTAACCAGAGATAGTACAGGTAAAATGGTTATACTCACGGCAGGAACAGCAGAAGGTAGAGGATTAGCAACAAATGTAGAGGATGCCACTGCCAACGGGCTGAAAGATGCAGCAGAGAAATTGAGCCCTGTTGTCCTTGAAAAGATTAGTCAGTATATTAAAGGTATCTCTAAGAAGGTCCACATTAAGGTGAAGGATATTACCGATCTTAATACGAATTTCGAGATTAAAGAAGCACTCCAAAATATTGCATGGGTCATGAATGTCGAAGAAAAAGGACTTGGAGAATTTGTAGTCAGTTACCCTGAAAATACAGTTTATCTGGCCAATAGCTTACAACAAAAGGGGTATTTTAAGGTAGTTAACTTTTCACAATATTCAATATCACTGGTTTACCAAAGATAATGAGATATCAACTGAAGTTCATTTCCAGAATAAAAAACTTTGGAAAGGGGGTAAAATCAACTTTTCTTAATTAAATTCATAGAGCAGTAAGACCAGAGAAGGAGGGAGTTATTGTTATGAAAAATAAAAACAGAAAAAGGACTTATGTTGTATATATTACATTATTCATTATCATCTCAATGCTTTCAGCATGTGCTACAGTTGCACGTATAGATCCAACCACTTTTGTTACAGACACCGCAGAGCAAGAGACAATTCCTGTGGTTTGTAAAGGAGCTTATGAAGCAGCAGCATTTAAGGTTGCAGTGGCTAACTTCACCAACAATACAACATTTGAATATGCGAAGGTGGTGCAGGCAAGTGTTCAGGGTTCGAGTGAAAGAACAGCGGTTGGTGCTGCTGGAGTTGGTGTTGCACCAGGTGCTGTAGGAGTGGTATGGGGCGAAAAGGAAAAAATGAAGTTTCAGCAGGACTCTCAGAGGATAGAAAGAGAGTTTAATGCTAAGCTTGGTGAGAGTGTTGAGGATGGTGTCACAAATGAGATTGTAAATATGGGTGGGGCAAAGATCTATACGAGAACAGAGATGAAGAAGGTACTTGATGAGCACAAGTTTCAGATGTCAGGTCTGGTTGATGAAAATACACTTGTTCAGATTGGAAAGCTTGCTGGAGTGAAATACATGGTTACTGGGTCTGTAAATAATGTCAACCTTTCTTACAAGACCTACGAGATGATTAAGAAGGGACTTTCTGAACATCTCGGACTATTAGGGACAGCATTAGCAGCAGGGGCTGAGAGCCAGGAAGGCTGGAATCTTGAAACTGACATCGCACTCAGGATTATTGATGTGGAAACAGGGGAGATCCTTTTTTCAAAGATTGTACACGGCAAATATATCATAGGTAGAACCCCGTATCCAAATTATGATGCACTTATCGGTGGCATAAAGCAGGCTGCTTCTAAGGCATTAATTGATGCAAGACCTGAACTCTCAAGGTGGTTTACTGTTAAAGGTTATATTATCCAGACAAGGAAAAGCCCTGATGGCAAGCAGAGGGCCGCACTTATAAATGTAGGAGAAAAAAGTGGTTTAAAGCCTGGCTCTGAGCTCATTGCTTATACATTTCAGGAAGTTAAAGACCCATTTACAGGAAAGTCCTCATGTGACGTGGTAAGACTTCCAGTCACGCTTAAGGTCACGGATCAATTACAGGCAGATAAGGCATGGATCATTATAGAGGGAGACCCGAATCAGGTAAAGAGGGTCAAAGTTGGTCAGCTTGTAGAAAGGGCACCAATGAAGGGGCAAAAGTTCTATCAGAAAATGGGCTATTAAATAGACATTTCTCTTAAAGGAGGTTTGAATATGGGTAAAAGATATTCGATTTTACTGTTGATAGGTGTTCTTATATTGGTTGTTTCTGGCTGTGCAAAGAAAGAGGTTGCACGATGCACCACTCCAGAGGACAACCCACCGCATCACTATTTAATGGGGATGAATGCATTAGAGCAAGGAAAGGTTGATGTAGCAAAAGAGAAGTTTGAGCGGGCAATTTTCTGTGAAAAGAAATTTTCACCAGCCTACAGCGGACTTGCCATTGTCCTGTCACAGAAGACAAAGATGCAGACAGATACAGGGTTTGCAAAAGTAGAGGCAGAAAGAGTATTTGAGAATCTCAAAATGGCGAAAAAGTATTTTAAAAGTGAGGAAGATAAATTTGACTATCAACTTGCATTGATCAGAGTCCATACTGCTTTGAAAGACAAGGACTGGCTTGAAACGACAGAGGATGCCTTTAATGACGGGAAAAAGCTCAAGGTTGACGAGAAAAAACTGGACTATTACCAGGGAACAGAGGCATTGAACTACTTCATGGGGCTTGCATACCTTGAGGCACTGGAATTCCAGAAGGCACGGGATAAATTTGCTGAGGTATTGAATGCCAAGAGAGAAGGGAAATGGCATGAAAAGGCTGACAAGACATGGAAGAAAACTGACAAGATTGTCCGTGCGATGGCAGGGATTACAGTTGGAGATGTCGGGAAAAAGATTGCTATCAAGGAAGCAGTTACCCGTGGTGATTTGGCAGCACTATTAATCGATGAGTTAAAACTCGATAAGCTTTTCGCAGGACGTATTCCTGCTGAATCACAACTTGCAAAAATGAAACCCGAGTTCATACCAGCAGATACCCTGACTCATCAGTTTAAAGAGGAGATCGGTATCATTATGAAGTGGAAAGTAAGAGGACTTGAGCCTAAGTATGATGAAACCACAAAGGCGTATCTTTTTAAACCAACAGATGTTGTCAAACGGGGCGAGATGGCATTTACGCTCGAAGATGTTCTGATTAAGCTCACTGGAGATGAGAAGATAGCCACTGCATACTTCGGGCATGAAAAATCTCCTTTCCCTGATGTAAGACCGACATCACCTTTTTATAACGCAGTGATGAACATGACATCGAGGGGAATCATGGAAGGAGAACTTTCCGGTGATTTCAGGATCGATGACCCTGTTGACGGTGCAGAGGCATTACTTGCGATAAGGGTATTAAGGCAGAGGATGAACATATATTAACACCCAAGTTGAGCGATTTTTTA
>JAGUWT010000291.1 GCA_020062205.1 Thermodesulfovibrionales bacterium | reverse complement strand
TGGTGCAGACCAGCTTTTGTTGCTCTATCCGTCAAACATTGCTGATTTCAAGATGAGGATTTTGAATGCAGATGGAAGTGAAGTCGAGATGTGCGGGAATGGAATACGGTGTCTTGCAAAATATATATGGGACAGAAACCTTTCTGATAAGAACATTCTTTATATAGAGACTCTTGCAGGCATCATCAAGCCAGAAAAGTCAGGTGGCATGGTGAAGGTTGATATGGGAGAACCGATCTTTGAACCGGAAAAGATACCCGTGGATTTAAGTTCGGAGTCCGGAGTTCAGAGTTCAGGAGAAAGCAAATCTCAAATCTCAAATCTAAAATCTAAAATGATTATTGATTACTCTTTGCAAGTCAACGACAAGGAGTTCAATATCACCTGTGTGTCTATGGGGAATCCCCATGCAGTTATCATGGTTAACAATGTTTCTGATTTTCCTGTAACATACTATGGACCGATGATTGAGAATCACTCTCTTTTCCCTAAGAGAATAAATGTGGAGTTTACAGAGGTGCTTAATCCTTCAGAGATAAAGATGAGAGTATGGGAAAGGGGTTCTGGTGAGACCATGGCATGTGGCACAGGTGCTTCAGCCGTTGCTGTGGCTTCACATATGAAGGGTTTCACAGGGAAGAATGTAACTATTCACCTCCTTGGCGGAGACCTTTTTATAGAATGGGCAGATGACAACCATGTTTATATGACAGGTCCTGCGACAATGGTTTTTGAAGGGACGATCGAATATGGGAGGGATTATGTTTAAAGAAGATCTCCGTGAATATACAAGATTACCATTCATCTCAATCATCAGATATTCTGTTTCAGTAGTAGATTCGAGAGAACTCAAGAAAATCAGTGAAGGGGCGGTTTCAGTTGATATCAGTAAAGGCGGGCTTGGAATAATAGCAAATTATCCCCTTGAAGCAGGGCATGTCCTTGTCTTTGAAGATGAGATAAAGACAATCAATGATATTAAAGCAAGGGCTGCTATTGTGAGATGGACAGGGAAACTTGAAGATGATAAGTATCGGGTAGGGGTGGAATTCGTATAAATGTGTAAAAAACAAGGAGGGTGCTATGATTAAGGGTTCAATAGTTGCAATTGTTACACCTTTTAAAAATGGAAAGGTTGATGAAAAGGCACTTGGTGATTTAATAGAGTGGCATATAGCACAGGGAACCAATGCCATTGTCCCGTGTGGTACAACAGGTGAATCTGCAACACTCGATTACGATGAACACTACAGGGTTATTGAAATTACCGTGAACGTAGTAAATAAAAAGATTCCTGTTATTGCTGGCACTGGCTCAAATGCAACTGATGAAACAATTATGATTACAGAGAAGGCAAAGAAATATGGTGCTGATGCAGCACTTCTGGTATCACCATACTATAACAAGCCAACACAGGAAGGACTTTACAGGCATTACAAGGCAGTTGCAGAGGCAGTTGATATCCCTCAGGTTTTATATAATGTTCCGGGAAGGACAGGAGTGAACATACTCCCCTCAACTGTTGCACGTCTTGCAGAGATAAAAAATATCGTTGCAATTAAAGAGGCAACAGGAGATATGAAACAGGTGAGTGAAATTATACGCCTATGTGGCGACAGGATAACGGTAGTTTCAGGTGATGACTTTACAACTCTACCGCTCCTCGCCCTTGGTGGGAAAGGCGTCATATCTGTTTCTGCAAATTTGGCACCGAAGGATGTAGCTGATATGTGCTCTTGCTGGGAACGCGGGCTTTTGGAAGATGCGAGGGCGTTACATTATAAGTTAGAGCCATTAAATCAGGCAATGTTTATCGAGACAAATCCTACCCCTGCAAAGACTGCACTTGCGATGATGGGCAAGATACAGGAGGAGGTCAGGATGCCTCTCTGCGAGATGTCTCCAGCGAACAAAGAAAAGCTCAGAAAGGTTCTTGCTGATTTAAGGCTGATTTAACCCAAAACTGATAATTTAAAACTTACAGTTAACCCGGGCAGGGTATAGCATTTGAGCGAAAATGCTATACCCTGCCCGTTGTATTCTCAGTCTTCTTTGCCCTTGCTTGTTGAACCCTGACCCTTCTGCCTTTCATCATGATATCATTCACAGATCGTATTACCCTGTCAGAAAATTCTTGAGGAACTTCCACAAAAGTGAACTTATCGAAAACGTCTATTTTCCCAATCTTACTAAAGGGGATGTGTGCTTCTGATGTAATGGATTTTATAATATCAGCTGCTTTTATATTATCCTTTCTGCCAATAGTCATAAACAAACGGACAATCCCACTTGTTTCGCGTGGTTCTTCCACAGGTTTCTCCCTTACTTCACCATATGCGGCATAAAGGGCTGCTGCTGCAATATCGCTAACCCCGTAGTTATCTGATAATTCTTTCACTGCTAAGATATATCCTACATGTTTAGTTCCTTTGATTATCTCAGAGATTTCCCTGACAACATTCTTCTCTCTTGCCTTTATAACATCTGCGTGTGAAGGTAATTTCTTCCTGTCAATTATTGTCTTGGCAGTTTTTTCGATCGATCGTAGATGCTTATATTCCCTTGGGGTAACAAGGGTTATTGCCATCCCTGACTTTCCAGCCCTCCCTGTCCTTCCTACCCTGTGGACATAATTATCAGGATTCTGAGGGATGCTGTAATTAATTACATGGGTCACGTCTTTTATATCAAGTCCTCTCGCAGCCACATCAGTCGCAACGAGGATATCAAGCATACCTGTCTTGAATTTATGCATGACCTCATCCCTTCTTGCCTGTGTAAAATCACCATGGAGGGCACCTGCATTGTATCCCATCTGACCAAGTTTCATGGAAACCTCATCAACATCCCTCTTTGTATGACAGAATACAATGGCAAGCTGCGGCTCCTCCACATCAATGAGCCTTGAAAGGGCATTAATTTTATCTCCTTCCCTGACCTCATAAAATATCTGTTTTATCTTCGGGATAACAACATCCTTTGTATGTACCCGTATCTTCTCAGGGCTTCTCATATACCGTCTGGCAATATTCATTATCGGTTGCGGTATGGTGGCTGAAAATAAAAGGTTTTGCCTTTCCGCAGGTATTGTCTTGAGTATTGTCTCTATATCCTCAATAAATCCCATATCAAGCATCTCATCCGCTTCATCGAGAACAACGATGTTCACTTCTGAAAGAGAAAGTGTCTGCCTGTTTATATGGTCTATAACACGACCCGGTGTTCCAACAACCACATTGATACCCTGTTTCAATATCTTTATTTGCCGTTCAATAGACGTGCCTCCGTAAACTGGCAGAACACTAATTTTTTTATACTTGCCTATTTTGTGAATCTCCTGTGCAACCTGAACTGCCAATTCCCTTGTTGGCTCCAGTACAATGGCAAAGGGCTTCAATCCCTTTTTACATTTTTCTACAATTGGGATGCCAAAGGCAGCGGTCTTTCCTGTCCCGGTTTGTGCCTGACCTACAATATCATGTCCGCCCAGTATGAGCGGTATAGCAGTAACCTGAATAGGTGTTGGCTCCTCAAATCCTATTTCTGATATAGACTTCATTGTTTCTTTACTTAAGCTAAAATCTTCAAATTTCATTTTTCATCCTTTTTGTTGTTCTAAAATAAAAAACCCCAGAGCTTTCAAAGCCTCTGAGGTTTTCTTAACTTCTAAACTTTAATAGCTTATTTAGCGTAGCCTAAAGTTACTTTAAATATCAAGAGAGATTTAAAAAAGGGTAAAACGTCCATAGGCCTTCAAAAACAAGTTTTGCTATAATGGGGTAAAGTATAGCAATTATTGGAGTTTTATGTATGTGTGAATTTTGCACGAAGCATGGGGAAGGTAAAAAGTGGTATGAAAATATCACCAATTATACTGAAGAGGTGTTCCATCAGGTAAATTCCGAAAAACACTTAAAGGCATATCTCGATAATTTTTATCATTCCCTTACAGTAGATGTTCAAAGGGCATATACATGGAAAAGACGTCTTCCCCGTATTTATCATCTCCTTGTCTATCCACTTGTTACAAAGCATTTAAAGAAAACTCACTTTGGACAGATTGTCCCTATCGAAGACATTGAAAATATCCTCAATAATTTCACCTCGATTGTAAGACTGCCCTGTATATGCCGGAAGGTTACGACGGGTGAAAACAAACGGTATTGTTTCGGCATCGGTATGGACCTCACCCCGATATTTAAGGATATACCTGATATCAGCGATTTCGACAGGCTATCGACACAAGAAGCAAAAGACTATATACGACATCTTGATGTTGAAGGTCAAACACACAGTGTCTGGACATTTAATACCCCATTTATAGCCGCTCTCTGTAACTGTGACAGGGACTGCATGGCGTACAGGTTTCAGTTAAAAATGGAAATTGGTAAAGTCATGTGGAAAGGTGAATATGTTGCACGTATTGATCCGTTACAATGTAATGGGTGCAAGGAGTGCTTAAAAAGGTGTTATTTCGGTGCAATCACCTATGACAGAAAAAATGTAAAATGTTCTGTTAAATTAATGAACTGTTATGGATGTGGTATATGCAGGGCGATCTGCAAAAATAATGCTATCAACTTGTTGGACAGAAACAGTATCCCACAAGTAGCACATGACTGGTAAAGTTGCACTGTTACTCAGCAAAACAATAAATTGCGGGCAATTTTTATGTTTTTGAGACTTCAGTAGTCTCAAATTTGCCTTGTTTTTAAGTCATTATATCAAGCAGCGTTTAATTCTTTTCGCAACCATTCTTTGAGTTCACCTTCAAGTGCATATATACCCTTAGGCTGGCATACTGGCTTTTCAAATCTTTCCGGTAAGTTAATAGAGATGGCAGGCTACGAGCCTTCCATCTTTTTCTTTTAATTCAGGGACAACTTTATCACACGGTTCAAACCTCTTCGGGCATCTTGGATGGAAGGGACAGCCGGGAGGAATATTTATAGG
>JAGUWT010000096.1 GCA_020062205.1 Thermodesulfovibrionales bacterium | reverse complement strand
TCATGAGGGGACTGTCCCAGATTTACGGACAAACGAAGTGGAGTCGTAGAATCGGGACTGTCCCCTGAGTAAAAATAAAGAGGCAAAAGCCCTCGGAGGTCGATACGACCGAGAATGAGCGAAAATACTATATTCTGTCATTTTACTTTCAGTACTGCAAGGAATGCTTCCTGCGGTAGCTCTACCTTGCCTAACTGCTTCATCTTTTTCTTCCCCTCTTTCTGTTTTTCAAGCAGTTTTCTTTTCCTGGTTATATCACCACCATAACATTTTGCAAGGACATCCTTCCTGAGCTGTCGTACGCTTTCTCTCGCTATAATCTTATTTCCTATCGCAGCCTGTATTACAACCTCAAACATCTGTCTTGGTATAATCTCTTTCAGTCTTTCAGTCAATTTACGACCTTTGTAATATGCTTTGTCCTTATGGACTATCAAAGAAAGCGCATCAACAACTTCTCCATTCAGGAGAATATTCAGTTTAACGAGATTCGATTCCCTATACCCAACAAACTCATAGTCCATGGAAGCATACCCTTTCGAAAGAGACTTTAATCTGTCATAAAAATCCCAGAGGATCTCATTTAATGGCAGTTCATACTGGACCTTTATTCTGTCTTTTCCGATAAAAGTAAAACTCTTCTGAATACCCCTTTTTTCCTGACAGAGGTCAAGTATCGGACCAATAAAATCCTTTGGCATAAATATCGTCGCAACGACTAATGGTTCTTCGATCATCTCGTATTTTTCAGGAAGCATTGCTGGATTCTCTATATAGGAAATCTCTTTATCTGTTTTTGTTACCCTGTAAACAACTGTTGGAGCAGTGCTTAAGAGTGATAGATCAAATTCCCGCTCAAGCCTTTCCTTGATAATCTCCATATGAAGAAGTCCCAGGAAACCGCACCTGAATCCAAAGCCAAGGGCTAAGGAAGTCTCTGGCTCATAGATGAAAGAGGAATCATTCAGTCTTAGTTTATTCAGGGCATCTCTGAGATTTTCATATTGATGTGATTGGGTTGGATAAAGACCACAAAAGACCATTGGTTTGATGTCTTTATATCCAGGGCATGGCTCTATCACAGGGTTAATGGCATCAGTTATCGTATCACCAATCTTTGTATCGGTAACACTCTTTATGCCTGCTATAATATAGCCTACTTCTCCTGATGATAATTCACGGGACGTCTCCATTTTAGGCGAAAAGATACCAACCTGTGATACTTCAAAGACATTTCCCGTTGCCATCAATTGAATCTTTTTACCAGCCGTTACCTTTCCGTCAAATACCCTCACAAGGACAATAACACCTTGATAATTATCGAACCATGAATCGAATATTAATGCCTTCAATGGTTTCCTGTCGTCTCCTGTTGGAGCAGGAATCTTTTTTGCGATAGCTTCAAGTATTTCCCTGGTACCTATCCCTTCTTTTGCACTCGCATATATGGCATCAGAGCAATCAATACCAATTACATCTTCTATCTGTTCTTTTGTTTTTTTCGGGTCGGCATTTGGCAGGTCTATCTTATTGATCACAGGGATTATTTCAAGGTTATGCTCTAACGCAAGATAGGCATTTGCAAGTGTCTGCGCCTCGACCCCCTGTGATGCATCAACGACAAGGAGTGCCCCCTCACAGGAAGCAAGGCTCCTTGAAACCTCATATGAAAAATCAACATGACCTGGGGTGTCTATCAGGTTCAGAATATAATCATTCCCATCTTCATCTTTATACTGAAGCCTTACAGCATGTGCCTTTATGGTAATGCCCCTCTCTCTTTCAAGTTCCATTGAATCAAGGACCTGTTCAGTCATTTCTCTTGCACTCAGGGCACCGGTATATTCAAGAAGCCTGTCAGCAAGTGTGGACTTCCCATGGTCTATATGGGCTATGATTGAAAAATTGCGTATGTTTTTTGTCATATTTACTTTAGGATTACAATTACAAACTGGTATTATATCTTAAAATCAACGTCTCTGCTGGAAGAAGGTTGTCTCCCCTTCAGTCGCAGGTGGTAGCCGCAACCTTTAGGTTGCGCCATTAACGCAGGCTAAAGCCTGCGGCTACCAAATTCCACCCGTCACTGAATGGTTACGGGATGAACTGGGGTATGATTGTTTTATCAGTCATTAACATGTTACAATGAACGAAATTTTCAGGGGTTAAAAATGCGTGAAGATGCTTTACCTATTGGCTTAACATTTGATGATGTACTGCTTATTCCTGCTAAATCAGACGTCCTTCCCAGAGAAGTTGATTTAACAACGAAGCTTACACGTAACATAAAAATCAACATACCGATCGTAAGTGCAGCAATGGATACAGTTACAGAGGCAAATCTTGCAATATCAATAGCTCGTGAAGGCGGAATCGGAATCATACACAGGTCAATGAGCCCGGAAAGACAGGCATCAGAGGTTGACAAAGTAAAAAAATCCGAGAGTGGTATGATCCTGGATCCTATAACCATTCCACCTAAAGCACTAATCGCAGAGGCAATGTCTTTGATGGAAAGATACAGGATATCAGGTATCCCTGTAACAGAGAAAGGTAAACTCATAGGGATATTAACAAACAGGGACCTTCGTTTTGAAACACAGTTTTCGAAAAGTGTTTCACAGGTAATGACAAGAGAAAAACTTATCACAGCATCTGTCGGAACAACCCTTGAAAAGGCACAGAAGATCCTTCACAAGTATAAAATAGAAAAACTACCCATTGTGGATAGTGAAAATAATCTGAAGGGACTCATAACTATCAAAGATATCGAGAAGAGGAAAAAGTATCCAAATGCATGCAAGGACAGCGTTGGAAGGCTCTGTGTTGGAGCGGCAGTGGGCACGAGCGGAGATTCAATCCATAGGGCAGAACTTCTTGTAAAGGCTGGAGTTGATGTTATTGTGATAGATACCGCCCATGGGCATACAACACCTGTTTTTGTCACACTGAAGACCTTAAAAAAGAAATTTAATGTTGATCTCATTGCAGGGAATATTGCTACAGCTGAAGCTGTGTCTGATCTTATAAAGGCAGGAGCAGATGGAATTAAGATCGGTATAGGTCCTGGTTCAATCTGTACTACAAGGATTGTAGCAGGTGCAGGGGTACCTCAGCTCACAGCTATAAAGAATTGCTATGCTGTTGCAAGGAAATATGGAATACCTCTGATTGCGGATGGAGGAATAAAATATTCAGGAGATGTTGTCAAGGCACTTGCAGCAGGTGCTCACGCTGTGATGATAGGAAGTCTTTTCGCAGGAACAGATGAATCTCCAGGTGAGACTGTGCTTTTCCAGGGCCGCAGTTATAAGGTATACAGAGGGATGGGTTCTATCGGTGCAATGGAACAAGGGTCAAAGGATAGATATATGCAAGCAGGCATTGAATCATCAAAACTCGTTCCAGAGGGCGTTGAAGGCAGGGTACCATATAAAGGCTCTCTTTCTCAGAGTGTTCTTCAGTTAATTGGAGGATTACGCTCTGGAATGGGGTATTGTGGGTGTAGAAACCTCGATGAACTCAGAACAAAAGCAAAATTCATCAGGATTACGTATGCTGGCCTGAGAGAAAGCCATGTTCACGATGTCATTATCACGAAAGAGGCACCTAATTATAGGACAGAATGGTGAATGTACAAAGAAAAAATATTAGTCCTTGATTTTGGATCTCAATATACCCAGCTTATTGCAAGACGTGCAAGAGAAAATAGTGTCTACTCGGAGATATTCCCGTTTCATGCCTCAATCAACACAATAAAGAACTTCCATCCAAAGGGGATAATCCTTTCTGGCGGCCCTTCGAGTGTGTATAACACAGGCGCACCGATACCTGACCGCAGGATATTTGAACTTGGGATACCTGTTCTTGGCATTTGTTATGGTATGCAGCTCATGGCACATATTTTTGGTGGGAAAGTCACAAGGGCAGCAAAAAGGGAATATGGACGGTCTGAACTGATCATTGACGATGACTCAGATTTATTGAAAGGTATTGGTACGAAACTCAGAACTCAGGTTTGGATGAGTCACGGAGACAGGATTGAGCATTGCCCTCCTCATTTCAAACCAATAGCACATACTGCCAATTCACCCACCGCAGCAATGGCGGATAAACGGAGAAAACTGTATGCCTTACAATTTCACCCTGAGGTTGTTCATACTACGGAGGGATTTGAGATTTTAAGAAATTTTCTCTTTACGATATGCAAATGCAAGCCAACGTGGACTATGAAGTCTTTCATACAGACAGCAACAAAAGAAATCAAAGAGAAGGTAGGGAACAAAAAGGTTGTATGTGGTATCAGTGGTGGAGTAGATTCCACCGTGACGGCGGTTTTGGTACATAGAGCTGTCGGCGACCAGCTTACCTGCATCTTTGTGGATAATGGTGTCTTAAGATCAGGAGAAGCTCAAAAGGTCGAAGATATGCTGAGAAGTCATTTCCACATGTACATCAACTGTGTCGATGCCTCAAAAAGATTTTTAAAAAAATTAAACGGTATCATTGACCCTGAATTAAAAAGAAAGATTATAGGAAATGAATTCATAAGGGTTTTTGAGGCTGAAGCAAAAAAGATAAAAGGGGTAAAATTTCTTGCGCAGGGAACACTCTATCCAGATGTTATTGAGAGCGTACCTTTTAAAGGGCCTTCTGCTACTATTAAAAGCCATCATAATGTTGGAGGTCTTCTGGATAAAATGAGGCTTAAACTTATCGAGCCACTCAGGGAATTATTCAAGGATGAAGTGAGAGTTCTCGGAAAAAAACTCGGTCTGCCTGAAGAAATAATAAACCGTCATCCATTTCCCGGCCCTGGTCTGGCTATCAGGGTTATCGGAGAGGTAACACAGGAAAGATGCAATATATTGAGAAAGGCAGATACGATTGTATTAGAGGAGATCAAAAATGCAGAGCTTTACAGAGATATCTGGCAATCTTTTGCTGTCCTTTTGCCTGTAAAGAGTGTTGGAGTTATGGGCGATGAGAGAACATATGAGAATGTTATAGCGGTTAGAGCAGTAAAAAGCCTCGATGGCATGACTGCTGACTGGGCAAGGATTCCATATGATGTCCTTGGAAGGATATCAAACAGGATAATCAACGAGGTCAAAGGTGTTAACAGGGTGGTCTATGATATAAGCTCAAAACCACCGAG
>JAGUWT010000094.1 GCA_020062205.1 Thermodesulfovibrionales bacterium | reverse complement strand
TGACCCCAATTCATCTTTTATTCTTTAAAGCCAAGCACTAAAGCTCAGGTTCATGAAGAAGATGAATCGGGTTTAGCCATTATCTGGGATACACTCTTTAACAAGGAATCCAAGGAGCTGGCAGGAAAGGCTGTAAGCGAGATTATGGTTCCTGCCAAGTATTTTGTTGAACCCGGTGACCTCATAACAAAAGGAGCATACCTGATGCTCCATCATGATTTGATTTTACTGCCTGTTTTGGAGTACAAAAGGAAGTTTGTTGGTGTTGTGAGAATGACAGAGATATTTGATGAAATATCCAATATAATTTTGAAGGAATAGAAAGCGATGTAATATTAATTTGGGATAGACAGAGTAATCGCTATATTTCAAAAATCTTAAGCCCTGTATGTTTTGCCAAAAGGTTAAAATGCTTATCAGAATGCATAAGTGCGCACTTGTGATACATTGCCACTGCTGATATTATCACATCTGCCATCGGGATATTAACACCAATTTTTCTAAGCGTATAAGCAGTCTTCCATGCTGTTTCCCAGACACCGTGGTTTATCGCGAGTTGAGGAAGAGCAAGAAAATCCTGATAGAGCATGTTATATTCTCTATCAGATTTAGCACCTCTTAAGATCTCCATGATTATTATTTCTGATGTATAAACCCTTCCTTCTAAAACCAGAGAGCTGATACGATCCTTTAGAGTTATATCTAATCCTCGAAGATATTTAACCCATACAGTTGTATCAACGAGAAATCTCTCAGAACTCATCTTCCCTGAACTTTTCGACATCCTTAAGAGTTATATCTATAGGTGAACTTCCAAAGAGACTCAAAAGATGTTCTATCCTCTTTTTCTTTATAAGTTCTTTAAGAGATAAGTTTATGAGTTCCTTCTTGGTTTTAACATTGGTAAGTTTTTTTGCCTCTTCTATAAGCTTATCATCTATGTCTATAGTAGCTCTCATTTTGCACCTCTTTTAGGCATATAATAAAATAATTCTGTGTGCATGTCAAATGCACAATTATTTCAAGGAGAAAAACAGAGGAATACTGATGTATTTAGTGCTGTATATGTTGATGAAATAGTTTTAATAACTGAATTACCCACTGCTTACAATAGCAATACAATAGCAACGGTTGGGTTCTTGCAACATTGCAATACCCTTGAACTTACCCCACCCATTATAAGATCTTTAATTGCAGAACGTCCCTTACGGCCCATAATAATCAGGTTATAATCACCTTCTTCTGCTCCTTTAAGAATCTCTTCGGCCGAATCTTTCCCGACCATTATCCTGGTTGCAATAAGTCCTTCGGCAATCCCTGCTTGGAGGAGAAATACCTTAGCTTCATCCAGTGTTCTTTTTGCCTCTTCCTCAGGGTCTATTCCTTCCCTAACTCTTTTCAAATACAGTGCCAGATTAATAACTCTGAGCAGGGTTATTCTACTCACGGGGGCCTTTAACCCCCAAAATGCATTTAAAATGGCATATCCATAGAACCAAGCCTATCAAAGCTAATATTTATGCTTAGGTTAAAAAATGGCTTCACCAAATCGCCCAGGATCGATTTTTAGGGAACAAGACGATGTTTGTAAAGTTTTTAAAATGTATCTGATGCTCTAAAGTGGTATAATGGTAACCTAAATAGGGGGTCAAAATTCGGGTAGAAAAGGGGTCGATTCTTAGGTAGAATCAACATTTAAAATTAAAATATAATATAGTAACCTCTTGAAATTTACAAATTATTAAACATATGTTATATAAGCAATCCAAGAAAATAGTTAAGTTTTTGTATCAGGTCCCAAAATTCTGGATAGTGTTAGCATCTCTCTTATTGCTTACTGTCCTGACTTTTGCAGATTATTTCACCGGACTGCATTATGGTTTCTCAATTTTTTATCTATTCTCAGTTCTCCTTTTGACATGGTTTGTAAATCTTAGGGCTGGAATTACATTTTCAGTTCTCAGCATTATCTCTTGGTTCACGGTACGTCTTATACTTCTGTCACCTGAAAAATTACAAGAGACCGATTATTTAATATTAACAGGAGAAGCCGCGATTCGATTACTGTTTTTACTGAGTAATTCTTATATCTTAAGTTTACTAAAAAAAGACTTTGAAATTCGAACAAAACAAAATGAGCAACTTGTTGAATTGAGTAAAATCAAGAATTTTTTTATCGGAATGGTGGCCCATGATTTAAGGAATCCATTATCAATCATCGAAATGAGCTCTTTTACTATATTAGACAAAGAAAACAGAAACAATTTATCGCAGGACCAGATCTTACTGCTCGAAAGTATCTATAGAAAAAGTGTATATATGCTGAAATTGATTGAGGATTATCTTGATATCACGAAAATTGAAGCCGGTCATTTACAAATCAATAAGAGCACCTATGATTATGGAAAATTTATTGGAGACATTGTTACATTAAATACAATTATTGCTAATCAAAAAAACATCCGTATAGAAATTCTAAAAGAAACTGATATGCCTATGTTTTCTTATGATCGAAATAAGATAAGTCAAGTAGTGAGCAACTTACTCATTAATGCAATAAATTTTTCGAAACCTAATTCCACAATTAAGATCAATTTAAAAGTTGAAGATAAAAATATCGTTACAGAGATAGTTGATACTGGTACTGGTATAAATGCTGAAGATATAAACAAACTTTTTGAAGCTTTTTATTGTAGTAAAAGAACGAGCGAGAGAGGTACAGGTCTCGGTTTAACAATTTCAAAAAAGATTGTCGAAGCACATGGTGGTAATATCGGTTTCAGGAACAATATTGACATTGGGTCGACTTTTTGGTTCACTCTTCCCGTAGAATAATAGTTTATGTATTGTATAAGAATATGTGTTGAAAATAAGGACTAAAAGGATATTACAGATTGGGGAAAAAGTAAGTCAGCATGGCGTGATGTCCTCTTTAATTCTTTTAGTCCCCTATGAAATATTACCGCTACAGCTATTTTTCCTTTTTTAGATAATCAATTTCCCTTTTCATCTCTTTCCATTCTAAGGACCTATTAATAGCAATCAGTATCTGCTCTTTACGGAAAGGCTTGGTGATGTAATCATAGGCACCTTTATGTATAGCCTCTTCTGCCGACTCAAGGGAGCCATAGGCTGTGATGATAAGAATGGGGATATGTTTATCTATCTTTCTAATCTCATCGATGAGTTCTATACCATCCATACCTGGCATCTTGAGATCAGCAATCAGTAAATCGAAAGCCCCTTCTTTAATCAACTTAGGTACCTCTAAAGGATTATTAGTGGTTGTTGCTTTATGATTAGTCTTTTCCGTAATGATCATAGCAAGAAGGGCAAGCATGTCCACTTCATCGTCCACAATTAAAATCTGTGCCATTTTACCTCCCTTTCAGGCACAATGCCTGAATTAAAACTGAATTACTAAAGTTCATTATAAAACCATTGTAGCCGCAGGCTTTAGCCTGCGTTTAAAATCTAACAATTGTTTAAATTCACGCAACCTAAAGGTTGCGGCTACATCCTTTGTAATCCGGGTTAAATTAATACAAACGCATTTATTGTTTTTGCATTTTTTGTCATTCCCGCTTGTCGGGTTGTCATTCCGACTTGTTCGGAATCTTTCTGAGGAAGGATGCTGGACAAGCCAGCATGACAAAAAAAGAGAAGGATTGCGGACAAGCCGCAATGACAGCGTAACAGTATTTAGTACGTTTATATTAGGTTTGACCATAGCATTTTTCACTTCCCGAAGGAACAACAGGCAGAGACACAGTAAAGGTAGTGCCTTTCCTCTCACTGTCCTCCTCTTCAGCTACTGTCTCAAAGGTTATGTCTCCACCATACCTGGTTACTATACCATAACAGACCGAGAGTCCCAATCCTGTCCCCTCTCCCATCCTTTTCGTGGTGAAAAATGCCTCAAATATCTTGTCTCTATTTTCCCTTTTAATACCGTGTCCTGTATCCTTAAAAAGTATCTCTACTCTGTTCCCAGGCTCATTTAGTCTTGTAGTAATAGTCAAAATCCCTCCTCCTTCCATAGCGGCAACAGCGTTGGTGATTAAATTCATAAAGACCTGCTGTAAATGTCCTGAGTCTCCTCTTACTTTTGGTAAATCTTCTGTAAGGTTCTTCTCTAAAGTGATATTTTTTGTAGCCAGAATGTTCTCAACTACAGAAACCACCCTTTCGAGGTTTTCATTAATGTCAGTAGAATACTCAGTTTTCTCCCGATATCTGGCAAAGCCCAGAAGGCTTTCAAGAATCCTTTTACAATTAAGCGCTTGTCTTTCTATGGTTTTGAGAATCTCATGATTCTTGCTACCAGGTTCTGCCTTCTCTAAGAGAAGGTCGGCAAAACCAAGAATTATCGCCATTGGGTTATTGAGCTCATGAGCAACACCGGCAGTTAACTTTCCAATGGACGCCAGCTTTTCTGTATTGTACATCTGTTCTTCTTCCATCTTCTTTCTCTCTGTAATATCCCTTGAAATCCCCAGAACAGCAAACACCTGACCACTTTCATTCTTAATGCCCACAAAGTTGCTGGTAAACCAATACTCACGTTTGCCAACTTCTACCGGATATTTTACATTCACGTTCCTTCCCGTATCGAATACCTGCCTGACAAAACCCATCTGCAAATCCGCACTCTCTTTAGAAAAAAGATCGTGCACATTTTTGCCGATTAGATTCTCCGGATGTCCTCCAAAGAAACTGGCGGCACATCTATTCATGGATAGGTACTCTCCTTTTTCATTCACGGTAAAGATCAAATCCTCTGCGCTTTCTACGAGGGTTCTGTATTTCTCTTCTGATTTTTCCAGTTTGTTGAGTGATTTTTTTAGATCTTCCGTTTTCTCCGTTACCTCATCTTCCAGTGTCTTGGCCCAGCGTCTCTCAAAATTTATTACATATACGCTACCAAAAATAATCACAAAGATAATGATACCCTGAATATAAAACTGGCGGGTATAAACAAAATGTATTGCCCCCTCAACCTCGCTCATGGGTGCTACCACAGCTATAGACCACATACGATCATGCCCTGATGTTAGATAAACGGGTGCATAGGCAATCAATTTCTTCATCTCGGTTTCTATACCCCCGTGCCAGCCAGAGCTATACCAGCTCGTTCCCTCCTCACCTTTTAACATTTTATCTTTCTGAATCTCATTAATCCTTGTAAAAGATATCGCAGGTTGTTTCAATTTTCGTGCTTTAAAGGCATCGTCTCCGATGAAGTCCTTTTCTGGATGAAATAGAAATACACCTCTGTCATCTATAACCCAGGCATATCCGCTCTTCCCTGATCTTATATCCTTGAGATTCTTTTTAACTAAGTAGGTAACATCCACATTGAATAGAATCACTCCAGAGAAGCGACCGGAAGGTGAAGGATGTGCCTCATCAACAGATTCCTCGTAAATGGGTGTGGCTAAGTTCATGACAAGTTTCTCAGTATATTGCCTGTTCTCTCTCGTGATTTCACCTACATAAATTCTATTCTTATTTTCCTTTAGAAGAGCCCATCTAAAAAATCCTGTATCTTTGAAATGACCTTTTATTATACGGGAAGTCCCCAGCGCACCAACGATATATGCTGTCTCTCCATTCTTGTCTACAAGTCTTATCTCTATTACCCCATCTTCCTTGACGCTGGATAAGGTGGTGTTCATTCTATTGGCCCAGGATACCTCCAGATACTGAATGGATGGAGAAAGACTTAATAGTGAAAGCTCCCTCTTAATGAAATCCAGACTGTCTTCTACCCGATGTGTAGCATATCTGGCTAATATCAATTGCTGCTTGTTAAAATCCTCACGGATAATTTCTTTCATATGTCTTGCAGAGACCATGCCCAGATACAGGGCACTTAAGAGTAACACTATCATGAGAATGCCAAAAACGATGATAGCCCTTCTTACATTGTAGTATTTCCCTTTAGAAGACCTTTTTTCTTTATTCACCTTATGCATGACCTCAGAGTGATTTTGTCTCAATCGAGCAATAATCCCTCATGAATTCTTGTAAGTAGCAGTCCACAAAGGCGTCGCTGAACATTATCATATCTAACTGCTTTGTATAAATTGTGAGGCGACCTAATATACTTAGTTTTTCCTCAATAGCTGACCTTTGATATCTGGTTATCCTGGCGTTCAGCATATCTCCAATCCTATCAACCTCGAAATCCAGCTTTTCCAGAATCTCTTTTATAAGCTGTGTTCTTCTGAGACGTCTTTCAATAGATGCGCCGCCGCCCTTAAAATGAAAGCGAATATAGTTATGGCCTATGTTATCGCCTGCGTATGCTTCCACCGTAGATAAATGATACCCCAATCTGATACTAAAGTTCATGTACTCTCTGGATATCAAGGCACAGCTCTTTCCCCATCCCCTGTCTCGATATAGTGATGGCTCAATCGCAATGTTAGCAACAACAGAGGCAAAACCCAATGCATTTTTAGGCTTGGGTCCCGGCCATTTCATGGACATCATGCCTTTCAGGAAGGCATTCATGGGTATGGAGCGGATGTTATCAGCAGTTATCTTCTTTAGACCATTTTCAATACCACCGTCCAGTTCTATCATGTATATCTTAAGGGGTATCTTTAAAACCAATCTTACAGCCTCTCCTTTTTTTACATCAGGCATATTGCTGATTTTAAACATCTCGTCCAGAGATACTTCATTGACAAAATGCGTTATATCATGAAATGTTTTACAGAGTTCGGGTTTGAAAGTATCAACTCTAAGATAAATTAAGTTTAAAGGAACTATCTTTTTAAGAACTTCTTTCAATATTTTAAAAACATGGGTATTCATAAATACGGTTTCCCTTTTTTGTCCCAATTCAATGACTTCATTCACACGGCCTTCATAAACATTACCGTTAATAGCATCTACAGTTATTTCCATGCCGCTTGTTATGAGCTTTGTGGCAATTTTTGTATTCAGGATAGTAGGCACATGTAATTCCCTGGCAATGGATGCCATATATCCGGTAGCGCTCCCGACATCCGTTACAATAGCAGCGGTCTTGTTCAACACTTTTACAAACTTAGGTGAGATATGCCTGGCTATAAGGACGGCCCTATCCGGAAAATTGTTCAAATCTTCCACTTTATTAACTAAATAGGCAATTCCAGTACCAACACCCTTACAGGCAATAACACCACTATCAATCAAAACCTTGTGGCCTTTTAATGGCGTTGGTCTCTTAACCTTGACAAGATCGGCATCCTCCCCGCCTCTCATATTCACCATATCTTTTGTGGTGCTCTCAAATTCCCTTTTCATAGTGAGGATTACTTGAATCTCTGAATCCGCCCTCTTGAATACATCGTATAACTCTAAATATTTCCCATCCGAGATTTCATAGAGGGAATCTATGATAATGGGCATCTTATTAGATAAGATGTTTAAATTTGATCTTATATAATGCATGTCGAAGAGATAGTCCCCTGAAAGTTTTTCTTCCATATCCGCCATTATCACACGGACGGCGTTGGTTGCAGAGAGCAGTTTCTGGAAGCAATGATATTTTTTTTGAAGTTGTCTCCTGGATCGGGACAACTCCTTTGGAGATTTTGTCTTTTTAAATATACTTAATAAATCCCGCATTATTATTATGATAGCACAAATTGTGATGACTTACTAAGGAGTTCATAAGTAATGTCACGTTGTATGTCATTCCCGCTTGTCGGGAATCTTTCTGAACGATTCTGGACAAGCCAGAAGGATTGCGGACAAGCCGCAATGACAGAAATCATCAAAAGGATATGGTTATACTTATGGTCTTATTAGTAAACCAAATTAATAGTTCGCTTTTATATTATCCCTATGGCTATCTTAATCGCCTTTTCTATCTCCTTCATCTTTTCGTTACTTATCTTGCCTGCAAAAGGACCTCTAATAAGTAAGGATTTGTCTATGGTTGTTACTTGCTCACATTTAGCCATAGATGCCTTTGATAAACCACCTTCACCCTCTTGTAGTAAAACATGAGTAGGGGCTGGTCTTAAGGTTGTGGACAGAGGAACGACGATTAAATCATTAGCTAACTTATTTCTAATATCTAAAGACACAACCAAGGCAGGGCGATTCTTAATATCCTTTGGCTTTGAAGGCAGATTAACTAAATATATCTCTCCTCTTTTTGGATACTCAACCATTCCATGTCCTCGTCGCACTTTCTGCCGCTATCTTGGCCCATTCCTCGTCTTCCTTCTTTTCCTTTTCTGTAAGAGATAGGTAATAAGCCTCGATATCTTTTTCTATCGCCCTTTTTTTAGACTTAAGTAGCCAATCACGTAGCGCTTCTTCCATTACCTGACTTCTTGGAGTTCCTTTATCTTTTGCAATTTCATCTATTTCGTTAACCACATCACCGCTAATTGTCACTGTCAGTTTTGCCTTGCGCAAGGTACTTGTAGATGGCATAATTAACCTCCTTTCTACCTTACTAATTATAAGATAATCTGAGATTTATTTGCAACAAAAAATCCCGATCCGACTCAGGCGGAGGAACGACATCACCCTATTCATAAAATATTAAACGCATAATTTTATGCAACTGGTCGATTAAATTAGGTTTGATCAGAGATTTGTAAACCCCGTTAGAAAAATTTTCTAACGGGGTTTACTTTCCGAAGGAACAACAGGCAGAGACACAGTAAAGGTAGTACCTTTCCTCTCCCTGTCCTCCTCTTCTACCAATGTCTCAAAGGTTATGGTCCCACCATATCTGGTCACTATACCATAACTGACCGAAAGCCCCAATCCTGACCCCTCTCCTACCTCTCTTGTAGTGAAAAAGGGATCAAATATCCTGTCTCTATGTTCCTTTTTAATACCATGTCCTGTATCGCTGAAAAGAATCTTTACTCTGTCATCAGGTTCATTAAGTCTGGTAGAAATAGTCAAAACCCCTCCTCCTTCCATAGCGGCAACAGCATTGGTGATTAAATTCATGAAGACCTGCTGTAAATGTCCTGGATCTCCCCTTACTTTTGGTAAATCCTCTGCAAGGTTCCTCTCTAAAGAAATCTTTTTTGAAACCAGGATATTCTCAACTATAAAAATCATCCTTTCAAGGTTTACATTAACATCAGCAGAATACTCAATCTTCTCCGGATATCTGCTGGCAAAGCTCAAAAGGCTTTCAACAATCCTTTTACAATTAAGTCCTTGCCTCTCTATAATTTTAACCATTTCATACTCCTTGCTGCCAGGTTCCGTCTTCCCCATAAGAAGATTGGCAAAACCGAGGATTATCCCCACAGGATTATTGAGCTCATGGGCCACACCCGCAGCCAACTCTCCCAGTGACGCCAACCTTTGCATACTATACACCTGGTCTTCAGCCTTTTTCCGCCTGGTAATATCCCTTGCTATTTCAATCACATGGGTAACGGCACCCTGATCATCTAACACTGGATATGTTGTAACCCTGTAATATGAAGCTTCACGCCCTTCAAGATGCGTATGCAGGACCTCACAGAATTTACCTGTTTTGAGTGTCTCCTGCACCGGGCAGGGGTGATTGGGCATATCGCAAGGTTTATCCATATCATGAAGTAGCCGATAACAATATTTACCAACAATCTCATGCCTCGGTTTACCCAGCCTTTTTACAAACGATTCATTTACTTCCTTTATCCTGTAATCACTATCAACCACCATAATTTGATCTCTAATACCATTGAAAGTGGCTTGTAAGAATCTATGGGTTTCTAACAACTCTTCAATATTTATCTCTGGAATGTGTTCCACTTCAATCCTTAATTAAGCCTCAAGACGAATTGTTGAAAAGGGTAGGGGAGGCTTTAGCCTCCCTTTATTTATAAAAAACTTCTCCATATTTAACCTTATATCCCATAGCACTTGAATACTTATAATCTTCTGCCCTCTCAACCAATCCGCGCTTCACCGGGTTATAATGGATATAATTAAATTTCTCTTTGAACTTTTCCTCCGTCAATATCAGAAAGTCAAAAAAACCTTTCTGCCAGAGTGTGCCTTTATTTATATGTCTCGAAGACCTTCCTTTTATCAATTGCATAGTCTTTGAAAGTTCATTATTTATAGGCCTTAAAAGAATATGTATATGGTCAGACATTACTGTATAGGCATATAACATTATCTCTCCTCTATCTGATAATTCTAAAATAGTTCTTTTTATTACCTCTGCCTCATAATCAGATAATAGTCGTTCTTTATCTTTTAATCGTGTTGTAACAAAATAAATTGCACCCTCTATGTTAAAATGAGGTGGTTGAGCCATTTATTTCTATTGGCGACTAAAGTCGCCTCTACCCATTTGTTTTATAAGTTTCAACAATTCATCATGAACCTTAATTAATTGATGCGCTCATAATAAACCTATTACAGAGTGAAGGAGAGCCAGGAAGGGCTTAGGAGCTTTTTATCTTTTCTAATACTTTTCTTGCAGTTTCTCTAACATATCTATCTTCATCCTTCAAGGTCTCAACCAAGGGCTCTATAGCTCTCTTATCCCCTATCTTTCCAAGGGCCTCTGCCGCAGTCTTTTGAACATTCCAATCTTCATCCTTCAATGCCTCAATCAAGGGCTCTATAGCTCTCTTATCTCCTATCAGTCCAAGAGCTATTGCCGCTCCCCATCGAACAAGCAATTTTTCATCCCTCAAGGCCTCAATCAATGGCTCTACCGCCCTCTCATCATTTATCCATCCAAGGGCTTGTGCTGCTCCCCACCCAACATAATCATGTTCATCCCTCAAAGCCTCAATCAATGGCTCTACCGCCCTCTTGTCTCCTATCTTTCCGAGGGCTTCTGCTGCACTCTTTTTAACACCCCAATCCTCATCTTCACCCTTTAAGGCCTCAATCAATGGCTCTACCGCCCCCTTATCCCCTATCTCTCCAAGGGCCTCTGCAGCCTTCCATCGAATATACAATTTTTTATCCTTTAATACCTCAATCAATGGCTCTACCGCTCTTTTATCTTTAATGTCTCCAAGGGCCTCTGTTGCTTCCCATCGAGAATACTTGTCTTTACTGTATCTCAAGATTTTTAGCAGCCCTTCAACGTCATCCTTACCTGCCGACCTATATGCTTTGAACAAATCAATAAACATCTTAAATATTCCCATTTTGCTTCCTTCTATAGTAACGGCAATAAATAAATTTTCATATTCACCCTCCCCTTCATCCCCTCCCATCAAGGGAGGGGAATAGTCAGTACTTCCCTCTCCCCTTGTGGGAGAGGGTTAGGGTGAGGGGTATATAAACTTATTTTTTGCTTTCACCATATGTATACCAATTCTACTTTGTAATTTTTACTGTCTGGCTAAATATCTGCTGACCGCTTTTTACATCTATAATTACTAATCTTCCAACATTTCCCTCTGTCATATTTATATCCTTTTCCAATTTAGCCATTTCACCGGATTCAAATTTCGCAACTTTGCCCTCTTTAGCCTCTTCCCCGGCTAACACCAGAGCGCCAGCATCTTCGGTGGCATCCGGAACAGATATATCAGGTGTCCATATGCATTTCGTGTTTGCAAACCATAAAGCATCTCCATTTCGGTGTGCTATTGCTAAGTTTCCTCTACTTGCAGACGCTTCAGTGATCTCCAGAAGCGGATGTGGTGTTTTTGGCTGGGCAGATGTCAGGAGAGCTGCGATTATACTTATCACCACAACCCAGAATACGATACTGCCAACTAAAGCCCAATCCACGCCAGGGTTTTTCATATCACCAAGAAAACCGCCAATAAAGTGAATAAAACTAATATTACTATTAATCCAAGACCTATTACCGTTGGGGTAAGCGTCATTGTAAGTGTTGGATTTTTGCTGTACGAAATTACAGAATAGGCAGCTCTTAATATGTTTTTGTCAAGGAAAGACCCAAATGCCATTAATGGTTTCTCGCAGAACAGGACGAGTGCCCTACCAGGTATCCTCCCGAGCCAATCTGTGTCGAGTGTATATGTTGGTGTGCCCCGAATTAGTGTTCTTAAAAACCAGGCTGCTATAAATGTGAATAGGAAGAGCTGCACAATTGAAAATACACGAGTAACCGTGAAAGGAACGAACTCAACTGGATGAGGAAGCATACCGTAAAGTATATATGGATATACACCAATGGAAATGCACAGAAAGGCTAAGATGCCCATACCAATTAACATATTTATAGGCGTATTTATAGGAGAATCTTTTAGTTTTGCCTTTATATCTGCTGGTGGTTCCTTCCTTCCTTGAAACCATAAATTCCATGGAAGTTTTATACCGGTATGGAGCCAGGTTCCTACCGTAGCTCCTTCAAGCAGTAAATATATAATTGGTTGATGTAATAATTCTGCACCTTCTATAGTCATGCACTTGCTTACAAATCCATTGAAAAGAGGCCATCCCGAAATAGAAAAGCCACCAACCATGTAAAGCGCAAAAGAGATGGGCATGTATTTGTAGAGACCACCTGTTTCACTAAACTTGCATGTTCCTGTTACTTGCAATACACAACTTGCACCCATGTAAAGCAACGCATTATAGATAATATGGCAGAGGGCATGGGAAGCTGCACCATTTATTCCCATCCATGTTCCTAATCCTACTCCGCATACCATATATCCAAGCTGAGAGATGATATGATAAGAGCAGAGTCTTCTTCCATCATTCTCAAGCACGGCCATGAAAAGTGCAAACACCGCACTTATCGCTCCCATCCACATAAGAAGCTCCACACCTGAAAAACCTCTTATCAAACAGTATATCCCGGTTTTTGTAGTGAATGCGGTCATATATATGGCGCCAGTAATAGATGCGTCAGAATAGGCATCGGATAACCATGAATGGAATGGAGCGCAAGCCGCATTTATTACAAACCCAAGACATATGAGGTAATAGCCAAAATAATCCCAGCCCCACCCCCAGGGGAAATGAACAAATTCAATCGACCCTGTAATTTGCGCGTGTATGGTACCGCCTGCCAATACACATGCACCACTAAGAATGTGCCAGAAAAGATATCTAAATCCAGCACCCCTTGATATCTTCGTCCCTCGGAACCAGACGAGGAACGCCGCTGAAACAGACATTATCTCCAAAAAGAAACACAGGGTAAAGATATCCTGAGCGAAAACTGCCCCTAATGAACTCCCAACATAAACCATTGCCGATACATGCTCCCAATCCCTCTTCACGTGGAGTGCAAATATATTCATGCAAAAGGCAGCAATCACATATACGTATGCGAAAACCATGCTCAATTTGTCTATCCTTCCCAATTCGAGCGTATACTGCAAAAATGGGATACGCCATTTATGAAGGGCATCAGGGTAAGAAGGAATAGTACCGAAAACCCCCATTGATGTTAAAATGAGGATTATAAGCCCTACTATGGGGAGCGACAAGAAATAAACTTTTTTCACTCTCCTCCACTTTATAAATGGTATCAGGAGAGAGCCAAACAAAATTACAATCCCTGGATGTATCCATTCAACCATTTTATCTACCCCTTATAGCGTTTCTCGTAGTGACCTTCCCTTTTCTCCAGCCAATAACCCATTGCCTTGGCTACAAGAATCAAGATAGCGCAGCCAATAAATCCAAAAAAGACAAAAAATGCCGGTATCCATTGAAACCAGAAGTGATAATGAAGCACACCAAAGTAAAGCAGCAATAAACCTAATACAAAACTTCCACCGAGGCAAAAGGTATAATATAACTTAAGTAGAACCTTCGTCGTTATTCTCACCCTCACACACCCCCGAATAGATTTCTTACTGCCATTTGCGCGAGGTCAAATATATGGAACATATTCGGGAATAGACAAAATATTATAGAGAAGATTCCCGTTATAGCTAAAGGAATAACCATGAAAAGATATATAGGTCGCCCTGCCTCTTTTACTACCTTTTCTCCCCCATTTGCCAGCACTGGTATCGCTGGCCTCTCAAAGAATGCAGTTCTTATTATCGGGAAGAAATAAACAACATCCAGCAAAGAAGCTGTTAAGGCGATAAATAAGAAAGCTATCTCGCCCGCCTGTATCGAACCTAAGCAGATATACCATTTACTTATAAATCCCGCTATCGGCGGAAGGCCGCACATACCCATTGCGGTTAAGGTAAATGCCATCATTGTTATCGGCATTATTCTTCCTACCCCTGCCAGTTCGCTTACGTTCCTCTTACCTGTTACTACAGTTATCGCACCTGCGCACAGAAAGAGGGTTATCTTCATGAAACCATGAAAAGGGATATGTATCATTGCGCCTATTGTACCCATAGGACTTAATAGTGCCGCCCCTAAGAGGATAAAAGATAGCTGGTTGATGGTGGAATAAGCAAGCCGTCTTTTCAAGTTGTCCTGTCCAATAGCATAAAGATTGGCAACTATTACCGTAAAAGACGCCAAACACGCCAAAAATATCCCCAGACCAAGTTCACGCATCACATCTGTTCCATAAAGATAGAATACTATTTTAAGGATTCCAAAAACCCCTGCCTTTACCACTGCTACTGCGTGCAAAAGCGCACTCACGGGTGTTGGTGCTATCATTGCAGTAGGAAGCCATGAATGGAAAGGCATCCATGCAGCCTTCATAAATCCCACCATAAAACAGAAGAATACTATTTGCAGGGTGAGTTTCGATGTAGAACCGAGTGCTGGTTTTAATATCCCATTGGGAACAAAATCTGTAGTTCCCACAAGTGAATATACCATTAATATTCCAAAGAGGAAGAAAAGACCACCAGTAAGTAGATAGGCAAGATATTTATGCCCGGCGTATATTGCTTCACGTGACTCATCATGAGCTACTAAAGGATAAGTTGATATGGTCAATATCTCATAGAATACGAACATAGTAACCAGATTGTCAGAAAAGGCTATTCCTATTGCCCCTAAAAGGGCGAGGGCAAAACAAAAATAGTATCTTGTCTGTGCATGTTCTTCTAATGACCTCATATAGCCTATTGAGTAAAGAGATACTAATATCCAGAGACAAGAAGAGGTAGTGGCAAAGATAAGACCAAAGGCATCTACATTGAATGCAAAATCAATTCCTGGCACAAGATTAAACAAACTGCATTTGATAGGGCCTTCTTTTAAGACAAACGGGGTCATAGATATAACTGTTAAGAAGAGTAATACACTTCCAATCATTGTCCAGATTTCCCTGATATTTGGACGCCTCCCTGATACTAAAATGAGGAAAGAGGCAATGGTTGGACATAGGATTGCTAACCATGGTCTATACTCTATAGTTAATAATTCTGTCATAATATTACCTCTAATATACCCCTCAGCCCATCCTTCTCCCCATTGGGGAGAGGGGGCAGGACCGTATCAGAATTAAATGCGTCTGTATTAATACAAACGAATTTTATAAATTGACATAATTCACCCTCCCCCTTACCCCCTCCCGTCAAGGGAGGGGGAATTTTTAAAGTTTCCCTCTCCCCTTGTGGGAGAGAACAACTCAGCACTCCCCTCTCCCCTTGTGGGAGAGGGTTAGGGTGAGGGGATGTAAATTTAATTATTGTTTTTATATTATTTAAGCGTCTAATTTTCATAGCCCTGGAGGAATAGCAAATTCGATAATATTTTTAAAAATTGCCTGGTTAAATATACCAATTAAAAAGAT
>JAGUWT010000100.1 GCA_020062205.1 Thermodesulfovibrionales bacterium | reverse complement strand
TAGTAATTGAACGATTTTGACTTTAATAGTTTTGTGAGTAAATAGTGTATATGCATATCTATTACATCAGAAAGTCCTGAGAGAAGCGTCTCTGAAGGCCTGATTCGCTTGATCTTCGTAATGTTCCATATGAGCAGATCTGTATAAAGCTTTACAACTCCCGGGAGAAGTTTTGTAGGAGATTCAGCCACTCGAGCGCAGACATCGCAAAGGATGGAACCGTAAGACACATAGAAATTAAACCCATCTTTTCCGCACCTCCCACATACATCAAGCTTAGGGGCATATCCTATGAGTTTAAGAAATTTTATTTTATAGAGAACTACACTCATATTTTTATTTATATTATTTTCTATATCGTGCAATGCATATAAGAGTAAGGAGTACTCATGTCTACTGGTATTTCGCTCAGAGGTAAAATGGCTGGTGATCTCCACTATTTCTGATGCCTTCAGAAAATAATTCAGATCATTCCTAAGAGATTGAAAGGAGTAGAGAATGTCTGATTGTGTCAAACGTGGCAGGGTAGCATCTTCTCTTCCCCAAAAAGCAATCCTTGCATGTGTAAATGGCTCAAGGCTGCTACCGAATCTACTCTTTATCTTTCGTGGACTCTTTGCAAAAACTTTGAGGAGTCCACAATCAGGAGTAAGGTATGAAACAATAAGGTCTGCTTCACCGAAAGGAAAGGTTTTTAAAACAATACCCTCTGTTCTATGGAGCATCTACCATCTACATGATATTCCCGAAGTCTTCTGGCTTGAGGTTTTTAAGCCATTCTTCGAGTTCATCTGAATCCCTTTTTCCTACAATGCTGTCCTCTATAAAGATAGATGCATTTGTCCTTAACGCGACTGCTACAGCATCGCTTGGTCTTGAATCTATAACGGTCTCCTTTTTACCATCGCTCAAACAGATAAGTGCATAATATGTATTATCCAGAATCTCTGTCACGATAACCTTTGTTATTTTGAGTTTCAGACCATCAATGATATTTTTTATCAGATCATGCGTAAGGGGTCGTGGGGTGACAATCTTCCCTAAAGCAATTGCTATTGAGTCTGCCTCTGGTTTCCCTATCCATATAGGGAGAGTACTGTTACCATCAATCTCTCTGAGCAGCATGATATACATATTGCTACGAGGATCAAAGAGCAGACCTTCAACCTTCATCTCAATTAACATCTCTTATTGATATCCCAGTTCCGTCAGGACGCCTTTCTTATCTCGCCAGTCTTTTTTAACCTTCACCCACAGCTCAAGAAAGACCTTTGTATTGAGGAGTTGTTCTATATCAATTCTTGCAGCAGTTTCAATAGATTTCAGCATAGCTCCTCTTTTCCCTATTATTATACCCTTTTGGCCTTCTCTTTCAACATAAATATTGCTGCTTATGGATATGAGTCCGTCTTCTCTTTCTAACCAGTCAGTAATCTCAACAGCAACTGCATGGGGCACTTCTTCTTCTGTCATTTCCATTACTTTCTCTCTGATTATTTCGGAAACCATAAACCTCTCAAGCAGATCAGTATGAATATCATCAGGATAATATCTCGGGCCATATGGCAGATATTCACAAATTTTTTTGATGAGCAGATGAATTCCATCCTGTTTTAATGCAGATAGAGGAATGATTTCATGAAATTGGTACATCTCCTTGTAGTTGTCTATAATGGGGAGCAGTTCTGTCTTCTTGATAATATCTATCTTGTTGATTAAGAGAAAAACAGGTGACTGAACTTTCTTCAATAACTCCATGCTAACTTTGTCACTGCCTGATGGCTTGTGTGGTTCGACCATGAAAAGAATGATATCCACTTCCTGTAAGGCTTCCATAGTAGTTTTAACCATTATTTCACCCAGTCTATGTCTTGGTTTGTGAATTCCAGGGGTATCGATGAAGATAATCTGTGTATCAGGGAGCGTTTTTATTCCGAGAATTCTATTTCTTGTTGTCTGGGGTTTTGAAGTAACGATTGCAACCTTTTCACCCAAGATAGTGTTCAGGAGTGTAGATTTACCTACATTCGGACGTCCGATGATGGATACAAAGCCGGAACGAAACTCGTTGTTTTTCTCGTCACTCGTCACTCGTTACTCTTTACCGGAGTTTATCGACTGCCTCTTTGATTCTCTCAACACCCTTTTTTATCTTCTCGATGGATGTTGCATACGAGAGCCTTATGTGATTGTCATCGCCAAACGCCTCTCCATGAACAAGGGCAACCTTTGCTTCTTCAAGAAGAAACAGGGTAAGGTCGGATGAAGATGATATTTTCCTCATGTTAGCAGATTTACTATAGAGTTGAGAGGTGTTGGGGAAGGCATAAAAGGCACCTGTGGGAGTGAGGCAGCTGATGCCATGAATAGCATTTAATTCACTGATAAGCAATCTTCTCCTCCTGTCAAATTCAGCAAGCATTATGGGAATAAAATCTTGGGGTCCTATAAGTGCTTCAATCGCTGCCTTCTGTGCAATCGACGTAGGATTTGATGTAGACTGACTCTGTATATTTGTCATAGCCTTTATTATTTCCTTTTGACCTGCTGCAAAGCCAATCCTCCAGCCTGTCATAGCATAGGACTTTGAAAGCCCATTGACAACAATTGTTCGTGCCTTTATCTCGCTGCCGAGTGAAGCAATGCTGATATGTTTGAAGCCATCATAGGTGAGTTTTTCATAAATCTCATCAGAAATGACATACAGTTGATGTCTGAGGGCAATCTCTGCAATCCTTTCCAAGCTTTCCTT
>JAGUWT010000156.1 GCA_020062205.1 Thermodesulfovibrionales bacterium | reverse complement strand
CTCGTCTCTCGTCTCTCGTCTCTCGTAGTGGTTGATGAGGCATATCAGCCATTTTCGAGCAGAAAGGGATTTTTGCCGCTGTTGAAGGACTACGAAAATCTTGTGATAATGAGAACACTGAGCAAGATAGGGCTTGCAGGTTTGAGAGTAGGGTTTCTGATAGCGGATGGAGAGATAATCAATGAGGTGAATAAGGTGAGACTTCCATTTAATCTCAATTCGCTTTCACAGACAGTTGCAATAGAGGTATTAAAGGAAAAAAAGACCATGCAGTCTCATATAAGGTCAATCGCCTCTGAGCGGAGAAGACTTTTTCAGGAGATGACAAAGATAAAAAGCATAAGACCATATCCTTCTGAGGCGAATTTTATTTTATTCAGTGTAAAGGACGCTGACAGGGTATATAAAGACCTCTTTAAAAAAGATGTACTTGTAAGAAATATGAAGGGCGTTGTGGATGGTTGTCTGAGGGTTACTGTAGGAACGCCTGAGGAGAATAGGATTTTCCTTAAAGTGCTTAAGGAGGTTATGTAATAAGCCTGTTGCATGAATGTTGTAGGAATGTAAAATGTCATGCTGAACTCGTTTCAGCATCTAATAAAATTCAATACGTTATGAGACCCTGAATCAAGTTCAGGGTGACAAATAGTAACAGGCTGAGCAGGGAGGCAATGGATGAGGACGACTAAGGTTGACAGAAAGACAAAGGAGACAGATATAAAAGTAGTGATTAATCTCGATGGAAAAGGTGAATACACTATAGATACCTCTATACCGTTCCTTGACCATATGCTCTCTTTAATGTGTAAACATGGGCTCTTTGATATGACAATAAAAGCAAAAGGGGACATCGAAGTTGACTATCACCATACAGTAGAAGATGTTGGCATAGTTTTTGGGAAGGCTGTTAAACAGGCCATCGGTGATATGAAAGGAATATCACGCTTTGGCCAGGCATCGGTACCAATGGACGAGGCAATTGCAGCGGTATCACTTGATATAAGTGGAAGGCCATATCTTGTGTATAAGGTTGAATTCCCAAAGAAAAGCAAGATCAAGAATTTTGATCCTGACCTTATCGAGGACTTCCTCCAGGCATTTGTGAGCAACAGCGGTGTAACCCTTCATGTTGCATCTCCTTATGGCAGGAATATACATCACATAATCGAGGCGGTATTTAAGGCGCTGGGAAGAGCACTCAGACAGGCGGTAGCTATTGATCCAAAAGTGAAAGGTGTCCTCTCAACAAAAGGAAAGATATAATCTGGAAAATAATATTTATAGAGCCACAGAAAGCACAGAGGACACAGAGAAAAATATTTTTTAAAATACAGGATTCAGAAAAAAGTATTACCCTGACCAGATTCGGCCATATCTCCCCTTCGGTCTTACTGGAAAATAAATATAGCAAAGTTTGAAACAAATAACAATAAAAGATAAGCTTTGTGAGGAGCTTATCTGTGTTAAAATTACACTATGAAGATAGCAATCACCGGAAAGGGTGGAGTTGGTAAGACTACCCTTGCCTCGTTATTAAGCCATCTCTTTGCAGTAGAAGGGAAACGGGTCATTGCAGTAGATGCAGACCCTGATGCAAACCTTGCCTCTGCCCTCGGCATACCGAAAACCGAAGCCGAAAAGATTAGACCAATAGCAGAGATGGCTGAATTAATTGAGGAGAGGACAGGGGCGAAGGTAGGAAGTATGGGAGGGATGTTTAAACTGAATCCAAAGGTTGATGACCTGCCAGAGGGTATTGGTTATCGGATGAATGGGATTACCCTCCTTATCATGGGAAAATCAAAGGCTGCTGCATCCGGTTGTTATTGCCCGGAAAATGTCTTCCTGAGAAGACTCCTGCGGCATCTTGTTGTCGAACGCAGTGAAGTAGTTATTGTTGACATGGAGGCAGGCATTGAACATCTGACAAGGGGAACAGCAGAGTCTGTGGATGCATTTATCGTCGTTGTTGAGCCAGGTCAGAGAAGTATGCAGACAGCTAAAACAGTAAGTGAAATGGCAGCAGAACTTGGTGTCAGGAAGGTATTTGTTGTTGCAAATAAGGTGAGAAACACTGATGATTTGGATTTCATACGAGATAACATTATTAATATAGAACTTGTAGGTTCGATTAAATTTAACGATGACATAATGTCTGCAGATATGAAAGGTTCCTCGCCGTATAATTGTTCTCCTGATGCAGTCAGTGAAGTGAGAGATATAAAGGAAAAGATTGAGGATTTACTCGGATAAAAAGAGTCTCAGAAGAAAAATCCTTAAGAAAAGAGATTCCATCTCTCTTCCTGAAAGGAAGAAAAAAGATGTGCTGATCAAGCACGCACTCTTCAGCATACCAGAGTTCAAGAATGCAAATACCATACTTTTTTATGCATCATTCAGGACAGAGGTTGAGACTATCAGCATGATAGATGAATCTATGAAGATGGGTAAACAGGTTTCGGTTCCAAAGGCAGATAAAGAAAGGCATAAGCTCAGGTTATATGAGATAAAAGATATAGGTGAATTATCCCCTGGATATATGGGAATTCCGGAACCGTCCTTGTCTGCTGAAAGGCTTATGAACCTTGATGATATTGATGTTGTTATTGTACCAGGTGCAGGGTTTGATTATTCAGGTAACAGGCTTGGATATGGGGCAGGTTATTATGATATCCTGCTGTCAGAAAACAAGAAGAAGATACCGGTTATCGCCCTTGCGTATGAAGAACAGCTTGTTGATTCAATTCCATCGGAGATGCATGATGTGAAAGTGGATATGATTATTACTGATAAAAGGGTGATTAAGACCTAATCAAAATTATTTATAAACGATGTTTAACCAGACAGGACATAATATTTTCACTCATTCTCGGTCGTACTGACCTCCGAGGGCTTTTGCCTCTTGATTTTTACTTCGGGGACAGTCCCGATTCTACGACTCCACTTCGTTTTGTCCGTAAATCTGGGACAGTCCCCTCATTGTTATCGGCAAAAGAATCCGTTCAAATATTATGTCCTGTCTGTTATTGGTTCAATGTATAGT
>JAGUWT010000262.1 GCA_020062205.1 Thermodesulfovibrionales bacterium | reverse complement strand
TAACTCCTCTATGCCCTTTATAATCCTTGGACCGAGCCTGTACAGATTATCACTCACATAACAAATATTATTGTTTTGTACAGCAGGGAGGCTCTGTAATCTCCCAAGGAGCCGTGACGAAATTTTTTTAATGTTTTCATGCCCTTTCCCAATAATAATCACATCAGGTGATTGATGGATAATTGCCTCGATAGAGTATTTTGGATATGAGACCTTTGCAAATGATGCTATATTTTCACCACCAAGGAGAGTAATTGCATCGTTTATAGCAGTGCCGGGCCCTGCCACTATCAGTGGTTCAGGCCAGACGATAAAAAGAATTTGCTTCAGGGGGAAAGGGTAAAGGGCAGTTGATAATTTATATTTATTTATTGTGTCATTTATTTTTTTTACAAGTTCTTCTGCTTGCTTTTCTGCTCCAAGCTTTAAACCCATATCTCTAATGCCCTGTGGAAGTTCTGAAAGGCGTCTGGCTTTAAAGACATATGTCTTTATTTTGAATGAGTGTAATCTTTCTTCAAACTCCTTTGGATTGCCGTCGGTGGTCATTACAACGATGTCAGGTTTTAATAAGACAACTGCCTCCAAAGACGGATTTGACATTCCTCCAACCTTTGGCTTTCCCCTTGCACCTTCAGGGTAATCACAGAAGGAAGTGACTCCTACAACACTGTCACCGAGACCAAGTTCAAAGATTATCTCTGTTAGGTTTGGGGCAAGTGAGATGATGCGATTTGGGGGAATAGCATAAACGGAGGTGATTATTGAGAGGTGACAGACAATAGGTATGATTATGTAACGAAAGATTATATTCATTTTTCGACTTCATTTTGACTAATGTCTGTATAAAAATCAACCCAATCTTTTTAATACAGATGACTCTTTTTCAGAATCCCCCATGGCATGATAACAGGCAGCAGTGTGCTGAAGTACTTCAGGTGAATCCGGAAATTTGTTGAAGCATTTCAACGCTTCCTCATATTGTCCCATGCTCATATAACTTATTCCCGAACATATGACTAATGGTTCACTATCAGGAAATTGCTTTATGCCTTCTGAAAGTATATTTACAGATTCCCCATACTCTCCCTTCTTTTGTTTGATAATTCCTAACCCGAGATATGCCCTCTGGTTAGGATAGTATGACAGTGCTCTCTTGTACAATCGTTCCGCAGTTACGTCTTTGTCAGGTATGTCTTCAATTGAAGCATAGTCCCCGTGGCTAAAGGTCATAGCAAGCCTTGAGAGAAAATCAGCATGACTCTCGTAAAGGTCCTTCTTATCAATAAGCTGAACCGCACCTGCAAACTCAGGAAGGTATCGGTAATAGTCAGATCTCAGCTTTTTACCAAATGACAGGATCATGTCTTTTGACATACGGGGATCTGTCTCAAAATACATAATATCTTCTATCCTCTTTAACCAGATATCATCATCGAGCTTTATCTTTCTCTGAAAGTCTTCATAGAGGGCTGTCCCCGGAAAGATATCAAGGATATAAAAGATCGTGCTGAGGGGTTTAATCTCATGAATCAAGTCTATGGTCTCTTGAATCGTTTTATGGCTTTCTCCCGGTGATCCATAAATGAAGTAGGCACGGGCAAGTATGCCATATCGTGTAGTCAGGGTAAAAGCCCTTTTGATATCATCTGTTTTAATCTTCTTGTTCAGCATATACCTGATTTTCTCTGAGCCACTTTCCACCCCGTAGCTGATCTGAGTGCATCCTGCCTTTCTCATCCAGTAAAGCATCTCCTCATCAACACAATTGACCCGTGAAATAGCAAACCAGGTAATCATGATGTCCTTTTCAATGATCTTTTTGCAGATCTCGATAACACGGTCTTTTCTAAGGGTAAAGGTGTCATCTGAGATATAAAAGAAAGTAATTCCTTTTTGATAGAGATGCTCTATTTGCCCTACAAAGTATTCTGGTGAATGAAATCTTACCTTATGTCCCCAAAACTTCGGGGATCCGCAGAAGGTACAGTTAGCAGGACAGCCACGGGATGACGACAGGTGCTGAAATTTAAAGTATTTTGAAGGCATGGGTAATCTATCCAGATCCTTAATAGCATCAGCATTACCTGTATGGACAACATTCCCTTCCCTCCTGAATGCAATTCCCTTAATATCATGTATCCCCTGATAATTTTCTTTTTCAATACACTGTATAAGATGAAGAAAGCTGTGTTCTCCCTCACCCAATACAGCAAAGTCTATTTCCCTGAAGTTTTTCAGCAGATATTCCCATAAGAAGGTTGTGCCGATCCCGCCAAACACAATTGTTACCTTTGGAAGAATCCGTTTTGCAATCCTGGCAATATCAATACCACCCCATCGGTTGGCGTGCACTATGGAAAAACCAATTATATCGGGTTTTTTTTCTTTCAGTATCTCTTCAATTCTGTGGGGTGTCTTGTTGATATCATGCCAGTTTAATATTTCAACATCATATTGATTTTCCTTTAAGAGTGCGCCAATGTAATACAGGCCGATGGGTAATGCACGGACATCCTCTGCATACATTCTGTCATCAAGGCAGTAAGGATAGACAAGGATTATTTTCAATGAGTCCTCCTCTTTTCAAATTCTCTTAACATCCCTGTGTTTATTGCCCCTTCCCTGAGGATTTTGATCTCTTCTTCTGTAACATCCACAATTGTTGATGGAAGGCCACCAGGTGTCATACCACCATCAACAATGAGGTCAATCTTGTTTCCAAAATACCGTATGACAGTCTCTGCATCCTGTGCAGGAGGTATACCTGACAGATTTGCGCTTGTTGCAGTAAAAGGGAAGGGGGCAGCTTTTGCAAGGTGAAGAGCAAAAGACTCACCAGGAATTCTGACTGCAATCTTATGGGTGCCTGCTGTGATATATTCTGAAAGATTATTTTTAGCTTGAAAGATTAAGGTGAGGGGGCCGGGCCAGAATTTTTCCATAAGGGGAATCGCTAAGCTATTCACAGATTCTGTAAGAATAGGCAGCAATTGTTTATCACCGATAATCAGTGGTATTGCCTTCTCTT
>JAGUWT010000078.1 GCA_020062205.1 Thermodesulfovibrionales bacterium | reverse complement strand
GAAAGATATGGGAATGCAACATTCATTGAGGTCAGGCTTGGAACTGGAAGAACACATCAGATAAGGGTTCACTTTGCATCTATAGGTCACCCTGTACTTGGGGATAAGACATATGGGAAGAAGATTGAAGTTGAGACGAAGACAAAGAAAAAGATCTTTTTCCCAAGACAGATATTGCATGCTGAATTATTGGGATTCATTCATCCAACAACAGGAAAGTATCTTGAGTTTTCAAGCGAGATACCGGATGATATGTCGCAAAAAATCGAGGAACTGAGAGTTATATGAACTTACCAATCCATATCCTCGTTGTTGATGATGAGGCTGACCTCATAGAGCTTGTCTCATATAATCTCAAGAAAGAAGGGTTTATCGTGGACTCAGCCTTAGATGGGGAGGCAGCCCTCAAAAAGATAAGAAAGGACAGATTTAACCTTGTCGTCCTTGACATCATGCTTCCCGGAATTCAAGGCATTGAACTTTGTCGTATATTGAGAAATGATCCTAAGACAGCAAGGTTGCCCATTATTATGCTTACTGCAAAGGGAGAAGAAGTAGATCGAATAGTTGGTCTTGAGATGGGTGCCGATGATTACATCACGAAACCCTTTAGCCCGAGGGAACTTGTGGCAAGGGTCAAGGCTGTCCTCAGAAGATCAGCAGAAAAACCTGTTACAGAAAAGATATTGAAGATAGGAGAACTTGAGATAGACAGAGAGAGTTATACTGTTTCTATTAAAGGGAAACCGGTTAAATTGAGTGCAACAGAGTTCAAACTCCTGCTGTATCTTGCTGAGAGAAAGGGCAAAGTGTTCAGCCGTGACCAACTCCTTGATGCGATATGGCGTGATGAGACATTCGTTGAGCCGAGGACAGTTGATGTACATATAAGAAGGTTAAGGGCTCAGATCGAACAAGACTCTGCTAATCCCGTATATATTAAGACCATGCGTGGCATAGGTTACTTTTTCGATGGAAAGTGATGAACATTCATGAAATACGTCTTGTTCAGGAAGATTTTCCTTTCCTCCCTCATCATAGCACTTATCTTGCTTATCTCACTTGAGATCTATCTCTCAAGCGTCGTAAAGGATACATACCTCTCAAACCTAAAGGATAGTCTTATGATCCAGGCAAAGTTGATGGCTGAAGAGCTGCCATTAACCTTTACCAATAATCTCGATGATTTCTGCAAACGCTATAAGGAGAAGACAGGGGCGCGGGTAACAATCATAGACAGTTCAGGGCGTGTTTTAGGAGATTCTGATGAGCCCTCAGATATAATGGACAATCACTCAAATAGACCAGAGATTCGAGATGCTGAAATCAGTGATGTTGGAAGCTCGATCAGGTTCAGTAAGACTATTCAGAAGAACTTTTTCTATCTCGCAATAGCAGTCAATCAGGATTCAGATAAAATGTTTCTCAGACTCTCTCTGCCTCTTCATGGTCTTGAAAAAGCAATGAATACAATCAGGATGAGGGTCATCATTGCATCCCTTTTAGCCTTATTCGTAGCCATTATTGTAGGACTCTTCCAGACAAGGAAAATTACAAAATCTATTGAGGAAATTACTTCCTTTTCACAAAAGGTGAAAACAGGGGATTTCAAGAAAAGACTGTTCCTGAAGGAAAAAGGCGAGCTTGGAGATCTCGGTAAAAATATTAGCGACATGGCTCAGGAACTGAATAACAGGTTGCAACAAAGTGAGGATGAGAAACGTAAGATGGAGGCCATCCTCAGGAACATGTCTGATGGATTAATGTTGACGGATAAGAAAGGAAGGATACTCTTATTCAATTCCTCCATCAAGAAAATATTTGGTATCGAATCAAATATTGAGGGCAAGACACTCATGGAGACATTGAGGAAGGTAGAATTGATGGAGGTTGTTGATAAGGTCGTTCAGGGAAAGGAGACCATATCGCGTGAGATTACAGTTACCTATCCAAAAGAGCTTTATCTGATGACCACTGCTACCCCTTTCTATTCTCAAGCCTCTACAGAAGAAATATCAGGAGTTGTTGTAATGTTTCATGATATTACCCGACTCAGGCAACTTGAAGAGATGAGAAAGGATTTTATTGCAAATGTCTCTCATGAAATCAAAACCCCCATCACAGCAATAAAGGGTTTTGCCGAGACACTCCTTGAAGGTGCAATTAATGATAAAGAAAATGCATATAGATTTCTTGAAACAATCAGGAACCACAGTGAACGCCTGAACTCGCTTGTCAGTGATCTGCTAACACTCTCTCGGATAGAACTTGGAGATATTAAGATCGAAAAGACAACCGTTAATCTTGATGCTGTGGTGAATACAATCTTTGAAACAATGAGAGAAAAGGCACAGAAGAAAGGACTCTATCTCAAAAAAGAGATTTCTCCTGATGTCCGGGAGATACAGGCAGACAAAGATCGTTTGATCCAGATACTCATCAACCTTGTGGATAATGGGATCAAGTTTACAGAAGAAGGAGGAGTGACAGTTAAAGTTCAAATTCCTTCTTCTCCCCCCTTTTCTAAAGGGGGGCATGGGGGGATTAATGATTCATCCTTCGTCCTTCATCCCTCATCCCTCAATAATAGTATAGAAATTTCCGTGGAGGATACAGGTATAGGCATTCCTAAAAAACATCTACCTCGTCTCGGTGAGAGATTTTATAGAGTTGACAGGGCTCGCTCAAGGGAACTCGGAGGCACCGGCCTCGGTCTTGCAATTGTAAAACACCTCGTGAAGGCTCATAGCTGGGATATGGCAATTGAGAGCACCGAAGGTGTGGGGACAAAAGTGCGCATTTCCTGCCCTGTTGCGTAAGTGTATTTTTTCGTTTAACCAAAAATTCATCCTCGCGTAATATCCTTGTAACATTCAAACGGTACAGTAAACAAAATGAATGCGTAACAGGTCTGAAGATAACGGGATTGCAATCCACTGCTTGTTACACAAAATAAAACCAAAGAATAGAAGGAGGATGCAAAGTATGAGGAAAAAGTTGCATGTACTGGTTTCAGTGTTCTGCTGCCTGCTGTTTTTCGCAGGAACGGTCATGGCTGCGGAACAGGAGGTATCCCAGAAGGATATCGAAAAGGTAGTAAAGGAACTGAAGGGTATCAAATTCGGACTATTATGGTATCTCTCCTATCAGAACGGTGAAAAAGGGGATACCGGCAATGGGACCGGATACAGCAATTTCGCCATCAAAAGGGGATATCTCAGGGTTACCAAGGAACTCATGCCCTGGTTTGATGGACACATGACCTTTGATGCAACACAGGTAAAAGATGAAGCAGTGGATACAAAGGGCAAGGTTGCCAGCAATTATGACGGCTCAGTTGCCGTCAGGATCAAATATGCGTATGGCAAATT
>JAGUWT010000285.1 GCA_020062205.1 Thermodesulfovibrionales bacterium | reverse complement strand
GCCCTGGCCTCGCTCTGCGAAGCAGGGCAGGCTTGTCGGGAATCCTTCATGAAGAAAGATGCCGGACAAGCCGGCATGACAGAAACGTGCCTTTGACGGGGTTTTACTTATGAACTCCTTAGTATCTGAACAATATAGTTACCTTATTCCCATGATTTATCAAAAATAAAGCGAAGATACCATACCCTCACGTACCGTCAGAAATTTTAAATAATGGCGTAGTTCATTGACTGTATGTTGGTTCTCTTAAAAACGAAAGCGCAGCCTGATATATCCCTTCTTCATCAAGCCCATATTTTTTTCTCAGAATTGTCTGTGAACCAATTTCAACAAATTCATCAGCAATCCCGATTCTTTTTACTAAAACATCAACCATGCCTACCTCATTGAGATATTCCAGAATAGCGGTACCAAATCCACCGGCAAGGACATTCTCCTCTACGGTAATTATTTTTTTGATTTTTGATACGACAGATAAAAGAAGATGCCTGTCTAAAGGTTTGATAAACCTTGCATTTACTACCATTGCACGAATGCCCTCATTATCCAGCCGTTCCGCTGCAGATAGGGCGGGGTAAACAGTATTCCCTAATGCTATTATTGCTAAATCCTCTCCGTTTTTAAGAATCTCAGACTCTCCGATATCAAACATGACAAGCGACGAGTGACGAGTAAAAAGATTATTATTTGATTTGATACCAGGAACGTGTCCTTCGTTACTGCATTTTCCTCTTGGATACCTGATGGCTGCAGGCCCATTATGTTTTATAGCAAGATCGAGCATGGCTCTCAGTTCAACATCGTCTCTGGGTGCCATGACAACAAGATTCGGGATATGTCTTAAATATGAGATGTCAAACAAGCCATTATGGGTAGGTCCGTCTTCTCCAACTATTCCTGCACGGTCAATGGCAAATACAACAGGAAGGTTTTGGAGACATACATCATGGACTATCTCATCATACGCCCTCTGGAGAAAAGTTGAATAGATAACAACAACTGGTTTGAGACCCTGTGTTGCCAACCCCGCAGCAAATGTTACAGCATGGGGCTCTGCGATACCTACATCATAAAATCTATCAGGATGCTTTTCAGCGAAATGCTCCAGTCCCGTACCTTCTTTCATTGCCGCTGAGATAGCAATGATCCTTTCATCCTTATCTGCTAACTCTGTAAGGATATTTCCGAACACCTCACTGTATGTATGACCACTTTCATTCATGGGTGAACCTGTTTCAAGCTTGAAAGGTCCGATACCATGAAACATAGAAGGTTGTTTTTCTGAAAATTCGTATCCCTTCCCCTTTTTAGTTATAACATGGATGAGGGTAGGGGACGATACTGTTCTTATCCGTTTGAAGGTTTCAACTAAGAGGGCGATGTTATGGCCCTCTATTGGACCAACATAGTTAAATCCAAGCTCCTCAAAGATTACGCCGGGCAGAAAAAGACCTTTGAGCATTTCTTCAGTCTTCTCCGCAATCTTTGCAGCGTGACTTCCTAATTTTGGTATATTTTTAAGAAAGGTTTTTGTATCTTTCCTGAATTTCTGATAGAGTTCACCAGTAAGTATTCTGTTCAAATATGCAGAAAGCGCACCAACATTCTGTGATATAGACATCTCATTATCATTCAAGATGACGATAAGGTTTTTTTTGAGATGGCCTGCATTATTTAAACCCTCAAAAGCAAGCCCTGCGGTCATTGCTCCATCACCTATAACAGCAATGACTTTATTGGGAATTTGAGATTTGAGATTTGAGATTTGAGATTTAATAATTATATCTCTTGCCTCTATCATCCCTAATGCTGCAGAGATGGATGTGGAACTATGTCCGCTTCCGAATGCATCATGTTCACTCTCATTCCTTTTCGGAAATCCAGAAATGCCTTTATATTTTCTCAGGGTGGAAAACCTTTCGTATCTGCCGGTAAGGAGTTTGTGTGAATAGGACTGATGGCCAACATCCCATATTATTTTATCTTTAGGGGAATTGAATACATAATGAAGAGCAATGGTGAGTTCTACTACGCCGAGGTTGGATGATAAATGACCACCATTGATTGAGACCCTTTCGATTATCGTTTCCCGGATTTCTTTAGCAAGTTTTTTGAGTTCTAAAATTGGAAGTTTTTTTAAATCTGCTGGTGATTTGATAACCTCCAGATACATTAATTTCTCCTTTTTATCAGATAACTGGCAATCTCTCTTAACGGATCAGCCTCAGAGAAAAATATCTTCAGCTCATCTATTGCTTCTGAAACCAGATTTTCTGCCTTCTGTCGTGACATTTCTATTCCGTAGAGAGCTGGATAGGTCATCTTCTTCGACTTCCTATCCGAACCTGCTGATTTGCCGAGTTCTTCTGTACTGCCTTCAATATCAAGTATATCATCAATAATCTGAAAAACAAGCCCCATATTCTCTCCATACCTTGTGAGGGCATGAAGTTTATCCTTATCGCTTTCTGCTAATAGTGGTCCCATCCGAACAGAGGCTGTTACGAGGGCAGCAGTCTTGTGAAGGTGAATAAAGGATAATATATCCCTGTCCGGTTCTGAATTCTCTGAAAGTATATCCTGAACCTGTCCTCCAACCATTCCATGAATACCTGCTGCCATCGCAACCTCATGGATGACCCTTAGGATTTTAGATTGATGATTTATGATTTTAGATTTACGACTTTTTAAATCTGCAATCTTCAACCCGCAATCTGCAATTAGATAGAATGCTTCTGTAAGAAGGGCATCTCCTGCGAGTATGGCAATTGCCTCCCCGAATACCTTATGATTTGTGGGCTTGCCTCGTCTCAGGTCATCATTATCCATTGCAGGCAGGTCATCATGAATGAGGGAATAGGTATGGATCAGTTCCATCGCTGAGGCATAGGGAATAATATCTTCTGGATTTCCACCACATGCCTCATATGATGCAAGGGCAAGAATAGGGCGAATTCTTTTGCCGCCTGCAAAGAGTGAATATTTCATAGCCTCATGCAGTACAGAAGGTTCAAATGGTGTGCTGAAATACGATTTCAGGTATGAATCCACCAT
>JAGUWT010000015.1 GCA_020062205.1 Thermodesulfovibrionales bacterium | reverse complement strand
TCACTGCTTTTTGTTTGATGCTTGTTTTTTCAAGGAATATAACGTCAGATTTGATGAGCGTCTACCCAATCACGTGGACTGGGATTGCTGGATGAAAATATTGGCCCTGGATCCGATTATGACTTTTATCGATAAAAAGTTATCTATTTACCGAGTCCATGGAAGCTCTATGAGCCACCAACGAAAGAAAATGCGTAAAGGGTTTATTATGGCTGTTAAAAAGCAGCAAAAATTATTTTTTCATAATAAGGGAATGAATATATTGTTAAAAGAACAATTAAAAAAAATAAAATGGCGTTATCGTGAAGAATCACCATTTGATAGAATTTGGCATAGATTGTCAAAGACATTTCACAGGGCATATGTGAAATCCATCCCTTGGCCGATTCAAAAGATTTGTTATCGAATAATGAAAGGAAAATTTCCAGCATGAAGCAGACTTTGAAGAAATTTTGGGTAGTGCACGATTCCAAGTCACAACCTCTAATTTCAATCATTATTCTTAACTGGAATGGGAAGAATGACACTCTTGAGTGTTTAGAATCCGTTATAAAAATAGATTGTCCCAATTACTTCGTAACAGTCGTTGATAACGGATCAACTGATGATTCAATAGAGGCAATTAAGACTACGTTCCCGCATGTCACAATCTTAGAAACAGGAAAAAATCTCGGGTTTGCAGAAGGGAATAACGTCGGCATACGATATGCTTTGAGAAAAGGAGCTGAATATATTCTACTTCTGAATAATGATACCATAGTTGATCCTAAGATCCTCAATGCCCTTCTTGAAGTGGTAACCACACATCCTGAAGCAGGAATATTAGGGGCAAAAATTTACTATTACTCGGAGCCATCGATGATTTCCTTTGCAGGTGCGAAATGGAGCAATAACCATATGCATTTTGAACATCTTGGAATACGTACAATTGATCGGGGAAAGGATTTTCAAGAGATTGCTCCAAGTGAATATGCACTGGGATGTGCTTTATTTTTCAGGTCGAATATCGTAGAAAAAATCGGTCTATTGGAACCCAAGTTTTTTCTTATTTATGAAGAGGCTGATTGGTGTTTCAGAGCAAGACGCGCGGGATATAAATGCTACATAGTCCCAAAGGCTAAAGTTTGGCATAAGATCTCTGTTTCATTTGGTGGGAAAGAATCCCCGCTCCATACCTATTTCATGACAAGAAACCGCCTACTTTTTGCTGAAAGGAATTTACCTATTAAATGGCGCTATGCGATTTACAAGGATGCTTTACGGGACATCTGGCCAGGATTTTCTTTGGGCAAAGGGAGGACAAAGGAACACTGGCTCCTGAAAAGAATTTACTGGGAGATTTTGAGGATATACAGAGAGTTAGTTCTCAGATACCAGGAACCAACATCTAAGGCAAAAATCTTTGGGGTAAGAGATTATTTCCTTCGAAGATTTGGCAGTGGTTCAACAGGCATATGGAAACTCAACAAGACAGTACAGACTCATCAAGATTGATTTACTCCTGAATAGCAAAAACATAGGATAAACAAAAGAAATTTACAATGACATCAAATCTTGATTGGATTCGTTTCGGGACTGTTGCTAAATTATGCCATGGTAATGTCCTCGACATAGGTTGCGGCAAGGGTGAAATGGCCGTGGCCATAGCTGCCTTTGGACATAATGTTTTTGGCATTGACCCGGATGGAAAGAATATTCAATCCGCCAGAGAGCTTGCCAGAAATCTTGGCTTAGACTGTCGATTCAAGGTCTGGGATGAGCATACACTGCCTCTCAAGGATGCTTGCTTTCATACAATTGTTATCAATTGCCCTTCTCAGGAGGTACTTTTTAGAGGTTTGATGCTCAAGGAAGCAGTTCGGATGTGTACTCCTGGAGGAAGGATTATCTGTTCATTTCTGGTAAATGAAAAGCAGAAATTTTCAAAAACCTCAATAGAAGCTCAATTGAAGGAGTTCGGTTTGAGGTCTATGCAGTGGATTGATAACAGAGAAGGTCACTGGTACATAGGATATGGAGAAAAAGCAACATTAAACATTGACCACCTACATCATGATGTATCAGAATTTTTCCCTGCCCCCTTCCCACCTGACCCACTGGATACCTCGGAAAAAGTATCGGTCATTATATCAACATATAATCGGGTACATTATTTACCACAATGTTTAGAAAGTGTCTTAAATCAGACATACCCGAATATCGAAATTTTTGTGGTAAATGACGGCTCAACGGATGACACAGACGAAATGATAAAGCCATATCTTAACGATATTTCATATATAAAAAAAGAAAATGGCGGAAAGGCTTCTGCGCTGAATATTGCTTTACCAAAGACGTCTGGAAAATACGTATGGATTTTTGATGATGATGATATTGCTTTGCCCAAAAAATTAGAAATGGATGTTCGTTTATTTCGGAAAAATCCCGATGTAGGCGTGGTACATAGCCATGGTTATATGTTTGATAATGCGAGTGGTGAAATACGCTCAATGTATATGGGGAGAGCAATGGAACCTGATGAAACAATTTTGAGGCTGTTGGAGGATACCTATATTCTGAATCCTTCAATGGTGGTAAAAAGGGAATGTTATGAAAAGGTTGGCCTTTACAGGGAGGATCTTATCCGCTCTGAAGATTATGAAATGTGGTTTAGACTTGCACGACATTTTAAAATGCGACTTCTTGATTGTGGTACCATTCTCCATAGAATACATAAAGGGTTGCGCGGAAACAAAAGTGAGCGTTTTTATATCAACACTATGCAAAGCATGAAATATGAACAAAAGATATTCTCAGAGATATATGATAATTTTTCTTTGCAAGAATTTTATCCAGCTTTGGGTCAAAATCCTGTTGATCCTTACTTACAGGCCGCTGCCCTCGTTGAAAGGGCAAGAATTATGAGTCTTCATGGCTTAAATGATCTTGCAGAGGCTGACCTTTGCAGGGTAGTTGATTTATTAAAAGCAAACAATATCAATATTAAAACTCCTTTTACAGAGAGGATGATAGATATCTGGCAACAGGCGGTCTTGAACAGTAACCGCAAATTTTCGCATAGTCTTCTGAAATGCATGAGAGGGATCTCTGTATGTACTGAAAATAAGACGGATGTAAGTACGTATATTTCAAAAAGATATTTCTGGTCTTTTTTAAACAATCTAAAATTGTTGAGATTGAAACCGAGTATCCATAGGCTCATGATAAGTCTATACTTTCTATTCCTCGTGGGTAAGCAAAAGTTGTATGCAAGAGGCTCAGAGAATGGGAGATTGTAAGATCTTAATCGTAATGCACGGGGTCGGCAAAGGCGGGGTTGAGGAATCTATAGCTATACTTTGCAAGTATCTTGACAAGGAAAGTTTTGAGCCAATAGTGGCTATGCCAGAAGAAGGACCACTTAAAACCTATCTTGAAGGCATAGGTGTTAAAACCATCCTTACATCGATTGAGTGGTGGACTCCAATTTGGTTTTTCTTTGGAGAACGCCATTATTACAGATTCCTGGCCGGATTGAAAGAAAGAGTTCATAATCTGGTGAAAATTATAAACGAAAATGACATAAATGTTGTTCATACCTCTACATTACCTGTTATCGATGGCGCTATAGCAGCAAGAATCTCAGGAATACCTCATATATGGCACCTTCATGGTAGATTTAATGGCAGCGCATCTTCGAGCTTTGGGACATATCTTCCAATTGATGTTATCTACCGCATTGTTGATCAGTTATCATGCAGGATTGTAGCAGTATCCCAGATCGTAAAGGATTTTTTGTCTTCCTATGTTACTCCCTCCAAGATCAAGCTCATCTATAATGGGATTGATATTGATAGGTTCAACGGAAAGATACCGCCATCGAAATTTCTACTCGAGGAATTCCCCAACCTTAAAGACAAAATTCTGGTAGGTCTTGTGGGAAGGATAGCCAGGGTCAAAGGAATAGAGGATTATGTGGAAGCTGCCATAGAAGTATTAAAACTGAGAGAAGACGTAGGTTTTTTAATTGTCGGGCCAGAAGAAGATAAGACCATGGGGGAGAAGGTCAAAAAAAGGGTAGATTCTTTACACCTCGCTGATAAGATAATTTTTACTGGATATAGAGAGGATATTCCCGCTTTGTTGAGTCAGATGGATTTGATCGTGTGTTCTTCTCTCAAAGAAGGTTTTCCTTATAGTTGCTTAGAGGCTATGGCAGCATCAAAGGCCTTAGTGGCTACAAGATGTGGTGGGCCGGAAGAATTGGTCGTAGACGGAGAGACAGGGTATCTGGTCGATGTGGGCAGACCGAATGAATTAGCCAGGGCAATCCTGAAAGTAGTTGAAAATCCTGAAAGAATGAAGTCCATGGGTGAGAGAGGCAGGAAAAGGATTGAACAGTTTTTTGAGGCCCGGATTTATGCTCAGAACTTTGAAAATCTGTACGGAGAGGCAATGAATGAAAAACCTTTTCGTAGTCCCGATAGCGCAGTGTGGGAAAATCTGATGATAAATTTAGCATCGAACATGGGAAGTATCGGGACGAAGGTAATTGAATGCGAGCGCCGGATTGAAGAGCTTCGAAAGTTTGAACAGATGTTCAAAGATAATGTCTTTTACAAAACGCTGAGGCGATGTTACCAATCCTTCAAAAACTTATCAAAGGATAAAAACATCCATCTGTAATAAACCTGTTTCACATTTAGATGTATTTAACCTGAGTTACGAAAGGTATAAACAAAAACCTTTGCAAATTGTCACCCTGAACTCGTTTCAGGGTCTCGATAAAAACACTTGTTTGGAGATGCTGAAACAAGTTCAGCATGACATTTAAAACGTAACTTGCATAATTAGGGTTATATAAATCAAGGTCAGCAAATGACAAAGGTGCAATCAAAACAAAGCGAGAATTCTGAACACGTATGGCATATTGATTTGAAACCCTACCGTGTACTAATAATCATCGGGGATCAGTGGAAAGACCCTGATAGTTTCGTCGTCAAATGCAGGTGGAATATCCCTTTCGACTATATATCGGGTAAGGGGGATGAATGTGAGTTCCAGCAAATTGTTGCTCTGTTGAAAAGCTGGTGTATCCCCTTTGATATTATACGACTGGATCAGAATGATTTGAAGATTGAAGATTTCCTGGATGAAAATATGAAGCCCAGGTATGGTTGTATCCTGTGGGATGCCGACCAATCAAGACTGGAAAATAGAGATTATTCCGTACTGGAGCAAGCGGTTGCTGATTATGGAATAAGCCTTATAGCTATCTCGGACAGGATAAAAGATCCTGTAATCTGTAAATTGCTTGGCCTTGAATATCTGGCTACTCATGCCCACAGCTCAATGATTGAAGTAAACGCCGATCATTTTATGACCAGAGGAATGACGGGTGCAACCATCCCTAAAAGCAAGATATTTCCCTATCAAAAAAGAGTTCAAATTAAAGCTATGGATGCCAATGTTATTGCGGTTCAAGGAAAATTTCCGCAAATGACAGTTAAAGATATTTCACGGGATACCAAAGCAGTTTGGATCGGAGGGGATTACAGCATAATGTTCGACTGGTATCCTGAAATGAGGAAGTTACTTAGACGGGCAATCACTTGGTGTATCGGCTACTCAATCTACAAAACCTATCCTGATACAGTAATAATGGCAATGGATGATCCTGGGTCTGCACAAAACGCCTATCTGGAGCACTGGCATTATCCAACTCTTTCGAAGACTGAAATCATGGAACGTATGATCGAACCCCTTAAAAAGCACAATGCCATGATGGTTATAAATGTCTGCCCTGGCTTTGCGGATGTTGAGACTAAAAAAATCATTCCTTCGTGGACCAAAAAAATAGTTGACCATTTTGGCTCATCGCATGATTACCCCTCCACTAAAAAGGGCATTGACGAAGGTCTCAGATTAGGAGTTTTTGAAATCCAGAGCCATGGTTGGACACACATGCACCCTGACCTTAGATATTCTTCCTGTCCCTGGTGGGATGCTGATGAAGAAGGTGAAAAG
>JAGUWT010000176.1 GCA_020062205.1 Thermodesulfovibrionales bacterium | reverse complement strand
TATGGTTTTCTTTATGGTCGTTTTCGTAATAATTGCAATTCCCATCAATTCCAACTCTTTGTATGTATCTGCTTTATCTTGCCATATATCCACACAATTCCCTGAAGAACCTTTTTCATATTGTTTGTATATTTTAAAACAATCGATTGTGTGATTTTCATTGCATAAGTTTAGGTTAGTAGAATATACTAAAAATCTAAAATAATGCAATCTCCCCTTGACTTTTGAAAAGGGGCTTATGTAATATAACATCCGATTTTTCCCCGAGGAGGTTATCATGGTAGAAGAAAAACTTTTAATGGATATCATTGTTAGTCCTGAAGTAGTCCCACATGTTGTGAGCTATGCATTTCTTGCATCACTCATCTTAATCGGTACAGCACTTGCTGTAAAATCATCTCTACGACTGGTTCCAGTGGGTGTTCAAAATGTTATGGAGACTTTCGTAGAGGCAATCTTAAAATTAGTAGAGGACAATATAGGCCACCACTGGGGGAAACAGCTCTTTCCGTTCATATGTACAATATTTGCCTTTATCCTCCTCTGCAATTTCATGGGTCTGATTCCAGGATTTGCTTGCCCGACAGCTAACATAAACACAAATGCGGCTATGGCAGTGCCTGTCTTTTTATTGACACATTATTATGGGGTAAGGGCCCATGGTGTTAAATACATTTACCACTTTCTTGGCCCTATGCGGTCTATAGCAGCACTGCCGCTTATGATTCTGATGTTCTTCACTGAGTTTATTGGACACCTTGCAAGACCCCTCACCCTTACAGTCCGGTTGTTTGGTAATATGACAGCAAAACACATAATACTGTTTGTTCTTGCAATTATTTCCCCCTGGGTTGTCCCGACAGCAATCTTAGCACTGGGTGTCCTTGTCAGTATTGTGCAGGCATTTGTCTTTACGCTTTTGGCTACGCTTTATCTTGCTGGTGCTGTTGAAGAGGCACATTAATTTAAAAAATTTATGTATGGAAAGGAGGTCGAGAATTATGAAGAAGACGATAGTTGCGGTTCTGCTTACGCTCACCCTATTATGGGTATTAGCACCTGTATGCTTTGCTGAGGAGGCTGCTGCTGGAAAGTCATCGAATGTCCTTTATTATGCAATGGCTGCACTCGGCTGCGGTGTTGGAATAGGACTTGGTGCTATCGGCTCAGGCATTGGTCAGGGTATTGCAACGAGTAAGGCTTGCGAAGGTATAGCAAGAAATCCAGGCACAACAGGTAAGATCACAACGACCCTTATTATCGGTCTCGCGATGATGGAGTCTCTTACCATTTACGCACTCGTTGTCGTTCTTATTATCCTCTTCGTGAACCCGTTCGGAAAACTCCTTCAGTAATTTTTTATGTAAAAAGGGGGCAGGTTTTACCTGCCCCCTTTTTATTTTGTGAAGTTCTCCAAACAGAACAATGAATAAATAATCTTGACCAGAGGGTAATTACTGTTTAAGCTAAAGACAGAGGGATTACCAATGAGTACTCTGATTTACGGACGGTTAAAACAAGCAGCTCTTGTATCAGCAGAAACCCTGGGCATTCCATCCTTTTATTATGATAACAAAACCGAATTAGAGGCATCCAGAGAATCATTAAAAACCAATATGCTTTTAAAAAAATGTATGTCTTATATGGATGAGACATCAATGTATTCCGGGCACGGTATATCTCATGCAGAGGCAGTGGCGCTTGATGCAGGAGTAGTTATCCAGACAGAAGGCAGTATCCAGAATGTGGATTTCGAGTTGCTGAAAGAGCTTGTTGTTTATGTGCAAATAGCAGCACTTTTTCATGACATAAAACGAAAAGAAAAAAACCATACCATTGCTGGAAGTAATAAAGCAAGAAGGATTCTCAAAGGTTTTCAGATAATAGAAGAGAGATATAAACGATATATTGCAGATGCTATCAGAAACCATGAGGCATTCAAGGAGGTTCTCGAATCAGAAGATGCGATCGGTAAACTCATCAGCGACTCATTATATGATGCGGATAAGTTCAGGTGGGGGCCTGATAACTTTATAACTACACTCTGGCTGATACTGGATTCTGCTAAAATACCGTTTGAGACATTCTACAAAAACTTTCATAAAAACATACATTACATAGAACGTATCAAGACTACATTCAGAACAGAAACCGGTAGAAAGTACGGCCCGGAATTCATTGACATGGGTATGATAATAGGGCAGGCAATTTATAAGGAGATGTCGAATATAGTACATTTACAATAAATTGGAAATACAATCACAGAACAGAAAGATTCCCTATATTCTCATAACCGTATTTTGGCTCATTACCATGACCATGCTTCTTGTGAGGCACTACGTGCCTCATGGTATAAACCTCACCTTTTCCAAGGCTGCCATACCAAAAGAACTTTACGAAGAACACTGGATGGGCGTCTATTTCAATGGGGAGAAGATTGGATATGCATACAGAAAGATAACAGAATCAAATGATGGATACAGGGTTTATGAAATACTCAAGGCAAGGCTCAGGATGATGGGGGTAGAAAAGGATATGCATACCACTATGGATGCTCATATTGACGATCAGTTCAGGCTTTTATCGTTTCTCTTTAGCTTACGGTCCGATGTAAACACAGAGATTGAGGGAAAGGTGGAGGGGAAAAAACTTCATGTATCAATACATGCAGGTGGATTAACATCAACACAGACAATTTTACTGAAAGAGCCTCCACATATAAATCTTTCTATTGTGCAGAATATCCTGAGAGATGGACTGAAATCAGGTGATAAAGTAAGTATTCCTGTTATTGACCCTGCTACCTTAGGCCAGGACAATCAGGACAATATGGAATTAGAGGTCATGGGCAAGGATTCCATCATGTCCATGGGTAAAATGCAGGACGCATATAAAATAAAGGGCGTCTTTAAAGGGATTGAAACCTTTACATGGATTACAGAAAAGGGCGATGTACTTCGAGAAGAAAGTCCCATGGGATTTACACTCGTTAAAGAAACGAAAGAGAGTGCAACTCAGCCAAACAAGCCTTCCGTAGATTTGATAGCACAGGTTGCCATACCTTTTTATATGAGATTGCCTGCTGATACAATGTATCTTAAGGTAAGGCTTTCCGGTCCTGATTTCAAAGGACTTGAGCTTGATGGCGGAAGACAGACCCTCAAAGGGGATATGCTTGAGATAACGAGAGAATCACTTGAGTCACGAGCCACGGATAATCCCCCCTCACCCCCCTTTAGTAAAGGGGGGCAGGGGGGATTAGATGAATATTTGAAAGAGACCATGTTTATTCAATCAAAAGATCCAGCAATCGTTTCATTGACAAAAGACATCATAAGAGATGAAAAAGACAAGCTGAAGAGGACAAGGCTTATCTACGAGTGGGTCTACAAAAATATAAAAAAAGTCCCTGTAATAAGTCTGCCAATGGCTACTGAGGTGCTGAGGACAAGACAGGGTGATTGCAATGAACACACAACACTCTTCACTGCCCTTGCACGTGCAGCAGGGATTCCATCAAGGGTAGCTATAGGACTTACATACAAGGATGGTTTTTTCTATTATCATGCATGGCCTGAGGTCTATCTTAACAAATGGGTTGCAATTGACCCGACATTAGGACAGTTTCCTGCTGATGCATCCCATATCAGACTCCTTACAGGTGATATAGACAAACAACTGCAGATTCTTGCTATAATCGGAAAGCTCAAAATAGAGGGAATAGAATATCATTAATGTACTGCCTTACTGTCATTCTGAGTCCGCCAAAGGCGGGCGAAGAATCTCGAAAGTCGGGATTGCTTCGGTCGAAACGACCTCGCAATGACAATGTAAGAATGAATGTGACATGATGTAGAGTGAACAAAGGAGTCAAAAAGTGGCAGAGAGAATAGGCGTTTTTGTATGTGAATGTGGCCCGAATATAAAAGAGGCTATAGACCTCGATACAGTAGTGACGTTTGCTCAGAGGCTGAAAAATGTAGTTATGGCTAAACCTTTCAATCTCCTCTGTTCAGAAGCAGGCAAAAAACTTATCGAAGAGGATATTAAGACATATAACTTAACGAGGGTAGTGATTGCAGCTTGTTCTCCCAGAGAACACGAACATACCTTTAAAAAAGTTCTGAGTAATGCAGGATTGAATCCATATCTCTTACAGCTTGTCAATATCAGAGAACAATGTGCATGGGTGATTAAAAACAAAACCCTTGCTACTGAAAAGGCAAAGGCAATGATTCAGGCAGCAGTAGAAAGGGTTATCCATCACGAACCATTAGAGAGTAAAGAGATAGAATGCCAGATGGATGCCCTCGTGGTTGGTGCAGGGATTGCCGGGATAAGTGCTGCTCTTACCCTTGCACAAAAGAACAGGAAGGTTTATCTTGTTGAGAAATCACCGGTTATAGGTGGCAAGGTGGCTCGATACGAAAAGGTGTTTCCAACCCTGGAATGTGCTTCTTGTGTGCTTGATCCAGTTTTAGACAAGGTCTTACATAACGAGCAGATAGAGCTCCTTACCTTGAGCGAAATTCAGGAAGTGCTTGGATTTTTTGGCAATTTTATCGTAAAGGTCAAGAAGAATGCCCGATGTGTAGATACTAAGACCTGCATTGGCTGTGGGGCATGTTTTGAGGTCTGCTCGGTGAAGGTAAAGAACGAATATAATGAGGGGCTTGATGAGCGCAGGGCTATCTATATCCCTTATGCTGGCGCTCTCCCGAATGTGGCAGTTATAGATAAGGAGCATTGTCTGCATTTTCAGGCAGAAGGGTGTAATGCCTGCCAGAATGCCTGTCCATTTGGTTCTATCAATTATGAAGAAAACGATGAGGTACAAGAATTAAGAGTTGGTGCTATAGTGTTAGCCACAGGGTTTGATGTATTTGACCCAAAAAGGGCACCACAGTATGGATACGGAAAGATTGATAATGTTTATACCAGCCTTGAATTTGAACGCTTATTAAATTCAAATGGCCCAACAGGTGGAAAGATATTACTAAAAAATGGGCAGCCTCCGAAAAAGATTGCACTCATTCATTGTGCCGGCTCCAGGACAAAAAAATATAACGAATATTGTTCGGGAGTATGCTGTATGTATTCTTTAAAATTCGCTCATATGGTCAATGAGCAATTGCCTGATAGTTCAATCTCAGAGTTTTACTCAGATTTCTGCCTGCCGGGTAAAGAATCGCAAGGATTCTTCAATAATCTTTTGGATAAAAATGGTATAGAATTCGTTCGTGTAAAGGATCTTGATTCAATAAAATTCAGTGAAAAGAAAGGTAAGGTTCTCATTCAATACAAGGATGCCCATGGAGATATGAAAAAGGCTCCATTTGATCTGGCAGTTCTCTCTGTGGCTATTGAGGCGGCAAAAGATGCACAGGATTTGGCAAGGATTTTTGATATCCCGCAAGGGGAAGGCGGGTTCTTTACTGAGGAACATACGGAGTTATCTCCTGCCTCGACTATCAAAGAAGGGATATTCATTGCTGGCTGTGCACAAGGCCCAAAGGATGTTCAAAGTACAGTAGCACAAGGGCAGGCAGCTGCAGGCAATATCCTTTCCCGGCTTATCCCTGGAGAGAAGTTGGTGCTGGAGGCGATTACTGCTACTGTTGATGAAGACCTCTGTTCAGGGTGTAAGATATGCATTGGTCTGTGTCCTTATAAGGCAATAACCTATAATTCCCCCTCACTCCCCTTTAGTAAAGGGGGGCAGGAGGGATTCTCAGATGAAAAGGGGGAAATCGCTACCATTAATGAGGTTCTCTGTAGAGGTTGTGGTATATGTGCGGCTGCATGTCCCAGTGGAGCGATTAAGGCAAAACATTTTACCGATAAGCAAATATTTACAGAGATAGAGGGTCTGTTGAACACGAATTATGCAAAAACTTCCAAAATGTCATTGCGAGGAACGGAGTGACGAAACAATCCCATCACTCTGAGATTGCTTCACCTTCGGTTCGCAATGACAAAGAGGGATGTTTTCGAAAAGGCAATAAGGCAATAATGAGTAGTTTTGAGCCCAAGATTATCGGTTTTCTTTGTAACTGGTGTTCGTATGAAGGTGCGGATTCTTGCGGCAGGGCACGGAAGGAGTATCCCTCAAACTTCGTTGTTATTCGCGTAATGTGCAGCGGAAGGATTGACCCTCAGTTTATTTTTGAGGCATTTAAAGATGGGGCTGATGGGGTAATGATTTTAGGGTGTCATCCTGGAGACTGCCACTATAAAGAAGGAAATTTTAATGCCCTGAGAAGATACACTCTTTTAAAGAAAATGCTGAAACAATTTGGAATAGAAGAAGACAGGCTAAAGTTAGACTGGGTCTCAGCGAGTGAGGGAGATAAGTTTGTAAGGGTTGTTTCGGAGATGGTTGAGAAAGTCAGAGTGATGGGTCCTTTGATGTTAATTCAAAAAAAACAATTAAAAAACCACAGAGAGCACAGAGGTAATCTTTAAAATGAAGACTCTTAAAATGCTTTTCTCTGTGTTCTCGGTGTCCCTGTGGTTCGTTGTTTTTTTTAGGAGAAAAGATGAGTAAGCCGAAGATTGCGTTATACTGGTGTGCCAGTTGTGGTGGATGTGAGGAGTCAGTTGTCGATTTAGCCGAGGATATTTTACAGGTTACTGAAGCAGTAGACATCGTCTTCTGGCCGGTTGCCCTGGATTTTAAATATAATGATATTGAAATGATGGCTGATGGAGAAATCACAGCAACCTTGATCAATGGAGCAATTCGTCTTGACAATCAGGAGCATGCAGCAAAATTATTAAGGAAAAAATCACGGTTGATTATTGCCCATGGAAGTTGTGCCCATCTTGGTGGGGTTGTCGGTCTTGCCAATTTTTATGAAAGGAGAGATATCCTCAATAGGGCATATAAAGAGGTTCCTACTGTAAAAAATCCTCAAGGGATATTGCCTGAGATCAAAACAAAGGAATCCGGGAGAGAGTTAAATCTGTCAGGTTTTCACAAGACGGTAAAGGCCCTGGATCAGGTTATTGAAGTGGACTATTATCTCCCTGGCTGTCCCCCAACACCTGAGCTTATAAAAAATGCGCTGTTGGCGATTCTTAATGATGAACTTCCACCGAAGGG